>JBEPXG010000034.1:0-9764 GCA_041642015.1 Halanaerobiales bacterium | reverse complement strand
AATCGTGGGCGTACTTCATCTCGAAATTTGGTTTGAATTTGATAGAGATTTTTAGGCAAATCACGATACGAATGAATCTCATTGGCGACTAATGTAGTGATGACCTCTTCATGAGTAGGGCCTAAACAATATTCATGATCTTTTCTATCTTTAAATTTTATCATTAAAGGACCAAATTTTTGCCAACGATTTGATTCTTTCCAAATATCGGCTGTCTGCATTACAGGTAATAATAATTCCTGTGAGGAAGTTTTATCCATTTCTTCTCTAACAATATTTTCAACTTTTCTTATAACATTATATCCCAGAGGTAAATAAGAAAATATTCCTGGAGAAAGTTTCCTCATCATACCTGCTCTTAACATAAGCTGATGACTTTTTATTTCAGCCTCTGCAGGGGTTTCTTTTAATGTTGGTAAATATAATTTTGACATTCGCATTCTTAGTCACTCCTCATGTTTTTAATTTCTTTAATTAATACATCTATAATTTCATCTTCATTTACTTTTTTAATAATTTCACCTTTTTTAAAAAGAATTCCTTTGTTTTTACCACAAGCAATTCCTAGATCAGCCTCTCTGGCTTCACCCGGACCATTAACTGCACATCCCATAACTGCAACTTCTAATCCGTTTTCAAAATCTTTATGATATTTTTTTATCTTATTTTTAACTTCTTTAGTGATTTTTTCTAAATCAACTTCTGTTCTACCACAAGTTGGACAGGAAATAATAGTTATACCTCTATTTCTAATTTTTAAGGTTTTTAATATCTCATAAGCGGTATATACTTCTTGAACTGGATCACCAGTTAATGAAACTCTAACTGTATCTCCAAATCCCTTTTCTAAAAGTAATCCCAGTCCTACTGATGACTTTATAATTCCCTCTTTTCCACTTCCAGATTCAGTTATTCCAATATGGAAAGGATAATCAAGCTTTTTACTTAATATTTGATGAGCTTTTAAAGTCATTAATACATCTGTGGATTTCATTGAAATAATAATATTATAAAATTTAAAGTTTTCTAGTATTCTAACATGTTTTAATACGCTTTCAACCATACCTTCCGCAGTTGGTTTACCATATTTTTTTAAAAGTTCTTTTTCAATTGAACCAGAATTAACTCCAATTCTTATTGGGATATCGTTTTTTTTAGCAGCTTGAACTACAGCTTCAACTCTTTTTTTATTACCAATATTACCAGGATTTATTCTTAATCCATCAACACCTTGTTCTATTGATTTTATAGCTAATTTATAATCAAAGTGTATATCAGCAATTAAAGGTATTTCGATTTGTTTTTTTATTTCAGATAAAGCTAAAGCTGCTTTCATATCAGGAACAGCTACCCTGATAATTTCACAGCCTGCTTTTTGTAATTTTTTTATTTGATTTACTGTATCTTCAACATTATGTGTTTTTGTATTTGTCATTGATTGAACAGTAATTGGATAATCACTTCCAACACCAGTATTATTATAAAAAATATTTTTAGTTTTTCTTCGTTTTATCATACAAATTCTCCTTTAAAAGAAGTTTCTCGCTATATCATTATATATGATAAATAACATTAATATCATAAGTAATACAAATCCTATTAAATGGACAAAGCCTTCTTTTTTGGGATCTACTGGTTTACCTCTTAATAGTTCGATTGCTATAAATAGTATTCTTCCACCATCTAATGCAGGTAAAGGTAATAGATTAATAATACCTAGATTAACAGATATTATTGCTGTCCAGTTCATAACATTAATAATACCATTACGGGCAGCTTGACCTATTATTGAAGCAATCATTACAGGACCTCCAAGACCTTCCATTGACCTATTTGAAATCATTTGAACAAATCCATTAATTGTTAAATATATAACCTGCCAAGTTTGGGTAAATGATCTTTTAATTGAATCAAAAAAACCAATATTTTCCCTTATAACTTCAGGATAAATACCAATTATATTTACACCCATTTCTTCATTAAATACCGGAGTTACATTATAAGTTAAGTTATTACCATTTCTATTAACAATAATTTCAAGAGGTTCATTTTCTGAATTGTGAATTAATCCAGTCATTTCTTGCCAGCTATTTACACCAGTATTATTAATTCTAACAATTTTATCACCTGGTTTTAATCCTGCTTCTGCTGCAGGCCTGCTAGGATCTAATTCACCTATTATTGGTTGATTAGATGTATCAACTGGTAAACCAGCAAAACTAAAGATTAAAAAGAATATAACAATAGCTAACATAAAATTCATTATTGGTCCCATTACTATTACTGCAAATCTTTTCCACATAGATTTTTGATGGAAACATCTACCATTATCTTTGGCTTCATTATAAATTTTTAATGTTTCTTCATCATCATCTTCATCAGGAACAAATTCCCCGGTCATATTACAAAACCCACCTAATGGAATCGCCCTAATTGAATAAACAGTTTCTCCCCATTTTTTTGACAATAATTTTGGTCCAAAACCTAAAGCAAACTCTTCAACTCTAATATCACTCAGTTTTGCAGTTATATAATGACCAAATTCATGTATAAAAATTAAGATTCCCAGTACTATTATAAAACTGAGAATTGTTAAAATCATATTAAACTACCTCCTTTGAAAACTCTCTAGCCCATTGATCAATCTCAAGTATTTGATCTATTGTCGGCTTATTTATTTTTTCATGTTTTGTTAATGTAGCTTCAATAACTTTTGGTATCTGTAAAAAGCTTATCTCATGACTTAAAAATCTATTAACTGCAATTTCATTTGCAGCATTCAAAACAACAGGATAACTTTCTCCAGCTTTTCCTGCTTCATATGCTAGTTTTAAACACCTAAATTTATTATAGTCTGGTTTTAAAAATTCTAATTTAGCTATTTTCTTCAAATCAAGTTTTTGGCCAATACCATCTTCAATATTTGGATATTGTAAAACATATTGAATTGGCATCCTCATATCTGCTACACTCATTTCTGCATATATAGAATGATCAATTAACTCTATCATTGAGTGTATTATACTTTGTGGATGAATAACTACATCAATTTTATCATATTCAGTATCAAATAACCAATAAGCTTCAATAACTTCTAAACCTTTATTCATCATAGTTGCAGAATCTATAGTTATTTTATTACCCATACTCCAGTTTGGATGATTTAATGCTTGTTTAACAGATACATCTTTAAGTTCATCTAAACTTTTGTTAATAAAGGGACCTCCAGATGCAGTTAATAATATATTTTCTAATTCTTTTTTAGAATGACCTTTTAACAACCTATAAATCGCATTATGCTCACTATCTATAGGTAATAATTTGTCATTATAGTTGTTATCTTTAATTAATTTTTTTACAATATGACCACCAACAACTAAACTTTCCTTATTAGCTAGTCCCAATTTCGTACCCTTTTTAATTGTATTTATTGTTGGTATTAATCCAGAAGCACCAACTAAAGCATTTACAACTAAATCAATGTTATCTAACTTAACTATCTCTTCTAAATTATTTTTGCCAGATAATACTTCTGTTTTATAATCTTTAAGTTTATCTTTTACTTTTATAGCACTATTTTCATCAACCATAACAATATATTTAGGTTGATACTTTTTAGCTTGTTTTACTATTAAATCAACACTTTTATTTGCTGTCAATACTTCTATATTCCATTTATCATCAATAAAATCGATCACATCTAAAACTTGTGTACCGATTGAGCCTGTAGAACCTAACAAAATTAAATTTTTCATCATAATTGCCTCCTAACTTAAAAATAATGTTATATAAAAATATGTAAATGGTATTGTAAAAAGAAGGCTATCAAATCTATCTAAAATTCCACCATGACCAGGAATTAATCTACCAGAATCTTTTACTCCACATGCTCTTTTAATTGCTGATTCAAATAAATCCCCTACAATCGCAATAAAAGGGAGTAATATTGCATATATTAGCCATAGAAAGGAAAAAACATCTAGATATAGGGTAATACCTATTACAAAGATAAGAGAAGCTGCTATCCCTCCTAAGGCACCTTCAATCGTCTTTTTGGGACTAATACGTGGAGCCATTTTCATTGAACCATAAAACTTACCGACAAAATATGCACCAATATCTGTTAACCAGGTTCCTACTAATGCTATCCACAACCCAAATTTAAAATCAATATTTCTTAAATAAATAAAATATATAAGTCCAAAAACAATATATATAATTGCTAATATATTGCCAGATATTGTCTGGACAATATTTTCTAAGTTATCTTTACGAACACTATCATAAAAAAAGATTAATAAAATCAATATAAAAAGATATTCAACCGGAAAATTAATTTTATAAATTAAATTCAAATATGAAACAAATAAAACCAATAAACTACTAATTAATAATGCTGGATAATTGTCATAATCAGTCATTTTATTGAATTCTTTTAATCCAACTGCAGTAATTAATGAGATCAATAAAAAGAAAGGAAAATGACCCCAGTTAATAATTAAGATAAAAACTAATATTCCCACTATACTGCTAATTACTCTTTTATATAGCATAATTAGTAATCAACTCCATTATCTATTGCTCCAAACTTTCTTTTCCTTTTAGAAAATTCATCTAAAGCTTTAACTAAATCTTCTTCAGTGAAGTCAGGCCAATATTTATCAGTAAAGTATAGTTCTGCATAAGCAGATTCCCAAAGTAAAAAATTACTAATTCGTTTTTCCCCACCAGTTCTTATTATATATTCAATATTTGAAATGTTAGGATTATATAAATAATCATTAATCATTTTTTCATCTATATCATCTAAATTTATATCTTCTTCATTTTTTATATTTTTAACAGCATCAATTATTTCTGCTCTACCACCATAATTAAAAGCAATATTTAACTCTAATCTTTTATTATCTTTGGTAAGCTCTTCAACCCAATCTATTTTATCTAATAATTTTTTATCAAGATTAGTTCTTCTACCGATAATATTTATCTTTATATCTTCCTTATTTAGTTCTTCTGCCTCATTTTCTAATGTTTTTCTGAAAAGTGTCATTAAATATTTAACTTCTTTTGGAGGTCTTTTCCAATTTTCAGTTGAAAAAGCATATACTGTTAAACTTGGTATTTTATTTTTTATAAAAACTTCTACGATGTCTTTAAGAGTTTCCACCCCTTTTTTATGACCATAAGTACGTGGCATATTTCTTTGTTGTGCCCAACGGCCATTTCCATCCATAATTATTGCTATATGTGAAGGTATATTTTGCATTTTTGACCTCCTTTAAATATTAAATAACCCCTCTATAATGATAGAGGGGAATTAATTGTAATCTTCATAAGAATATATAATTATATCCTTATCCTCTTTTTTTAAAATTTTTAAAATAATTTTATTCCCTCTACTCTGATCCCTTCCAGGAGGAGAGTACTCAATCAAAGAATACTTTCTATCTTTATCTAGATCATTAATATATATATTAGGATCTTCTAAAAGATATTTTTCAATATCTTTCATTATACTTCCATAATTTCTTCTTCTTTTTTATCAACAAATTTATCAATTTTATCACAGTAATCATCTGTTAACTCCTGTAAATTATCTAAACCTCTATAGTAATTATCTTCAGAAATTTCTCCCTGTTTTTCGAGTTCTTCGAATTCATCTTTCACATTGTGTCTAATATTTCTTATATTTACCTTACCTTTTTCAGCTTTTTCATGAATAATTTTTACTAATTCTTTTCTTCTTTCTTCAGTAAGTTTTGGAATATTAATTCTAATAACATTACCATCATTATTTGGAGTTAAACCTAAATTTTCTTTCATGATAGCTTTTTCAATGTTTTCAATAGCACTTTTATCCCAAGGTTCAATTACTAATTGTCTAGGTTCGGGAGCAACTACTTTTGCCATTTGTTGGATAGGTGTTGCAGAACCATAATAATTAACAATAATATTTTCTACTAAAGAAGGTCTTGCTCTACCAGTTCTAACAGTGTTAAGATCTTGCTTTGTCGCTTTTAAAGATTTTTTCATTTTTTGTTCAGCTTCATTTGTTAGTTTACCAATCATTTAACTTCCCCCTTAATACAATTATATCTTTTATTTTACTAAAGTTCCAACATTTTCACCAACAATTGCTTTTTCAATATTTTCATAGTCTTTAAGTCCAAATACAATTAATGGAATGTTGTTATCCATACATAAAGATATAGCTGTTGAGTCCATTACTTTAAGTGATTTGTTTAATACTTCAATATAAGTTAGTTCTTTGTACTTAACTGCGTCATCATTTTTCAGTGGGTCATCATCATATACCCCATCAACATTTTTTGCCATAAGTATTGCTTCAGCAGAAATTTCTGCTGCTCTAAGTGCTGCAGTAGTATCTGTTGTAAAAAATGGATTACCAGTACCAGCTGCAAAGATAACTACTCTACCCTTTTCAAGATGCCTAATAGCTCTTCTTCTAATATATGGTTCTGCAATTTGTCTCATTTCAATAGCAGACTGAACTCTTGTTTCTAAGCCATATTTTTCTATAGCATCTTGTAATGCTAAAGCATTAATAACAGTTGCTAGCATACCCATGTAATCAGCAGTTCCACGATCCATACCTTTTGCAGAACCAGCAATACCTCTAAATATATTGCCTCCACCAACCACAATAGCCATTTCAACATCAGTTTCACTAACAACTTCATTAATCTTTCCAGCTACACTTTGAATTGTAATTGGATCAATACCATATTCTCTGTCTCCAGCTAATGCAGCACCACTTAATTTAAGCAGTACTCTGGAATATTTTGGTGTTCGAGTCATTACTCTACCTCCAAGAAATATATTCTCGATTTCGTTTAAAAATCCTTTATTTGTGTTAACATTGAAAAAGAGAACACCTAAGGTGCTCTCTTTTGTTACAATGATTTAGTCATTTTTATTTACTTCAGCCATTACTTCCTCAGCAAAGTCTTCTTGCTTTTTCTCAATACCTTCACCAAGTTCATAACGAACAAACTGTTCAATTGAAATATCAGAATCTTCTAATACCTCTTTTACTTGTAAATCAGTATCACGAATGTATTCTTGTTCTACTAAACAGATTTGTGTATAATATTTATTAATTTTACCTTCTACAATTTGTTCTAAAATGTGTTCAGGTTTACCTTCATTTTTAAGTTGTTCCATGATGATTTTTCTTTCTTTTTCAATTACTTCACTATCAACATCATCTCTGTTTAAAAATTCAGGATTACTTGCAGCAATATGCATTGCAATGTTTTTAGCTGTTTTTAATGTGTCTTCATTTTGTTCACCTTTAAATTCAGCTAAAACACCAATTTTTCCATTAAGATGAATATAACCATATAAGAAACCATCAGTGGTCATCTTTTCAAATCTTCTAAGATTAATATTCTCACCAATGCTAGCAATAGCTTCTTTTACAATAGTTTCAACAGTTTTGCTTTCATCATTAAACCATTTTTCACTGTTTAATTCATCTACATCATTTGCTTGACTTTGCATAATATGATTAGAAATATTGTCAACTAAATTTCTGAAGTTATCATTTTTAGCTACAAAGTCTGTTTCACTGTTAACTTCAACAATTAATCCTTCATTTCTATCATCATTAATTAATACATTTACAATTCCTTCTGCTGCAACACGACCAGATTTTTTAGCTGCATCTGACATACCTTTTTCTCTTAGATAATCTATAGCAGCTTCCACATCACCATCTGTCTCATTTAATGCATTTTTACAATCTAGTACACCTGCACCAGTTCTTTCTCTTAACTCTTTAATATCTTTCATCGATACAGACATTTTATCAACTCCTTTAATTAATAAAAAAGACGTTGAAAAAGGGAGCCCTTTAATCAACGCCTTAAGTAAGTTCTATTGTTCTTCTACAACTTCAAGATCTTCATTTTCTGGTTTATCCTGAACTTGTTCATTATCAAGCTGTTCTCCCTGTTTGCCAGCTAATACAGCATCAGCTATTATTTTACTTATCAATTTAACTGCTCTTATGGCGTCATCATTACCGGGAATTTCGTAATCTATTAGATCAGGATCACAGTTAGTATCTAAAATAGATACAATTGGTATATCGAGTTTTCTTGCTTCTGCTACAGCAATTGACTCTTTTCTGGGATCAGTGATATAAATTACATCTGGTAAACCACCCATATGGCGGATACCACCCAGGTTTCTAAGCAATTTGTCTCTTTCACGTTCTAATTCAATTACCTCTTTGTTAGGTAATACCTCAAAAAGACCTTCTTCTTCCATCTCTTCGAGTTCATTTAAACGGTCAATACGCTTACTTATTGTTTGGTAGTTAGTTAACATACCACCAAGCCAGCGTTGATTAACATAAGGCATCCCACAGCGCTCAGCTTCCTTTTTAATGGTTTCTTGAGCCTGTCTTTTTGTACCAACAAATAGTACTTTAGATCCTTTAGCTGCTTCGTCTTTAACAAATTCATAAGCTCTATCCATTAATTTAACTGTTTTTTGTAAATCAATGATATAGATACCGTTACGTTCGGTGAAAATGTAATCCTTCATTTTAGGATTCCATCTTCTTGTTTGGTGACCAAAATGGACACCTGCTTCAAGTAACTGTTTCATATTTACTACAGACAATATTGCCACCTCCTCTCTGGTTTTTAAACTTCCATCTGCTTCTTCCCCTGCTAATTTATCGAAGAGGATTAGACCTCGATAACACTACTGTTTAAAATAACAGCACCAGTGACAGAGTCCACAAGATGTGTTTATTTATTACCATTAGATAGTATAACACATAAATATATTTTAATCAATTACTAATCAGTAATTTTTTTTACATTTTTAATTTTTCTAAATCTTCAAGAAGATAGTCATTTAAAACCTTAATATAAGTACCCTTCATTCCAAGTGATCTTGACTCAATCACACCTGCACTTTCAAATTTACGTAATGCATTTACAATAACTGATCTGGTTATTCCAACCCTATCAGCTATTTTACTGGCCACTAATAATCCTTCTTTACCCTCTAATTCATCAAATATATGTTCAATGGCTTCTAATTCGGAATATGAAAGGGTATCTATTGCAATCTGAACTGCAGCTCTTTTACGAGCTTCTTTTTCAATTGCATTACTTCTTTTTCTTAAAATTTCCATGCCAACAACAGAAGCACCATATTCTGCTAATACCAAATCAATATCAGTGAACTTTTCGCCATAACGTGATAAAACTAATGTTCCTAAGCGATCTCCACCACCAATTACAGGCACAATTGTTGTAAGTTTATTTGAATACATACATTTATTTTCAGGATCAAATACACATACTTTATCTTCCTGTGTAATATTAGCTCTAGTTCCATTAACATTTAATAAACTTTGATTATAATCTTCAGGAAATCTGTTATCTTCACTAACAATATCATCCATGATTTCACATTCGAAATCTTCCATAAAAGCATGACCTAATATTTTACCTTTTTTGCTAGTAATATAAACATTGCTTTCTATTGTTTCTGATAATACAGGAGCCATCTTTTCAAAATCTACAGGCTGGCCTCCTGATCTTTGCAGAAGTGTATTTATTCTTCTACTTTTTTCTAATAAATCACCCATCTAATCTACCTCCATTTGTTTGTTTTTGTAAGTTATAAGATATATTTACTTAAATCCTTGTCTTTTACAACTTTGGCTAGTTGTTCATTTACATATTCAACATCTATTTCGACTTCAGTATTTTCAATAT
>JBEPXG010000033.1:0-9796 GCA_041642015.1 Halanaerobiales bacterium | reverse complement strand
TAACTTTAAAATTTGCATCTATTCTTGTAGCAGTTATCTTAATTATTTCAGTATATGGTGCATTTTTCCGTTATGTATTAGGCAGTCCCCTGCCTTGGCCACTTCCAGTTGAAAGAATTTTAATGATTTGGAGTGCTCTTTTGGGTATAGCTGCTGCATTTAAAAGAAACCAACATATGGGAGTAGAAGGACTAATAAAATCACTTCCTGAAAGCTTTGAAAGAGTTTTAAGATATGTAATATTTTTGTTTGTATTTTTATTTATAGGTGCATTATTTTGGTATGGTTTATTAGAAACTTTAAATAATAATGATACCTATATGATTACTGGTAAGTTAAGGATAAGTTCTAAGTGGCTTGTTGCGGCTATTCCTGTAAGTGCATTTATACATTTAATTCATTTATTAACTGCACCATTTATGATTGAAGAACAAATTAATTTAGATCTAACTGATGAATTAATTGATGAACAGGTAAATAGATAAGGGAGGGGTGTAAAAGTGCTGTCTGTTTTTATAGTATTTTTTATTATAGTAGCTATTGGTGTTCCAATAGCATATTCAATTGGGCTTGCAGGTATGTTTGGCCTCTTTATAGCAGGAGGAACCAACTTTTTTTCTATTATCTCTACAAGACTTCTTGCAGCTGTATCTGATTTTATATTAATATCAATACCTCTATTTATATTAACATCGGAGTTTTTAAATAGGAGTGGAATGACAGAAAAAATTGTAAATTTTGCATTAAGTTTTATGGGGAGATTTAGAGGTGGACTTTCTCATGTAAATATTGGAGCAAGTATATTGTTTGCTGGTTTAACAGGTACTGCTGTTACTGATACAGCAGCTATTGGTAACATTTTGATTCCAGCAATGAAAAAAAGAGGTTATGGTGCAGCTTATAGTGCTGCTGTAACTGCTTCTTCTTCCGTAATTGGACCAATTATACCTCCTAGCTTAATTATGATTGTTTATGCAAGTATGTTTAAAGAGGTTTCTGTTATATCAATGTTTGCGGCTGGTATAATTCCTGGGATAATAATTGGTTTATCATTACTTGCAATTAGTACAATTATATCAATGAGAAGAAATTATCCAAAAGAAAAACATTATACATGGAAACAAAGATGGGAAGCTACCAAAGATGCAATTTGGGCATTGTTAACACCTCTAATTATTTTAGGGGCTATTCTCTCAGGAGTTACTACTATAACTGAAGCTGGTGCTCTTGCTGCACTCTATGCATTTTTAGTAGGTGTTTTTGTATATAAGAACCTTGGAATAAAGGAGATTTATGATTCATTAAAAAATAGTGTTGTTCTATCAGGAGTGGTTTTCTTTTTAATAGGGTCAGCTAATATTTTAGGTTGGGTAGTAACATATAGTGGCCTAACTAAAACATTAGGAAATGCTATGTTAAACTTTAGTGAGAGCCATATTATACAGCTATTAATGGTTAATATACTCTTTTTATTAGTTGGAATGTTTTTAGATATTGGTCCTGCAGTAGTTTTATTAGCACCAATTGTAACTCCTGTAATGGTTCAATTAGGTTTTGATCCACTACACTTTGCAATGATAATGATGGTTAATGTTAATATTGGAAATGCTACTCCACCAATGGGAATGACATTAATGGTTGGTTCTCAAATTGCCCGGGTGCCTTATGAAAAAGCAATAAAGGAAGTGGCACCTTTTATTGCCGCAGAAATAAGTGCACTATTATTAATTTCTTATCTTCCAGAATTAACTTTATGGATTCCTCGAATTTTGGGTTTAAGTTGGGGCTAAAATGTAGTAAAATAGAAGTTGAGTGGCATAAATATTGCATATATATTAATATGTGAATATTTTGTTAAAATAATTAGTTAAAAATTAAAAGGAGTGATATTAAGTGATTATTGGTGTACCTAAGGAAATTAAAAGCAACGAGAACAGAGTTGCAATTACTGCAGCTGGCGTGGAAGCATTTGTTAATAATGGTCACAAGGTAGTTATTGAGAAAAGTGCAGGTGTTGGAAGTGGAATAAGTGATGAAAAATATATCAAAGCAGGAGCTAAAATGTTAGATACTCCTAAAGATGTATTTGATGAAGCTGATATGATTATGAAAGTTAAAGAACCACTAGAAGAAGAATATGAATATTTTAAAGAAGGTCAAATTCTTTATACATACCTTCATCTAGCAGCAGAAGAAAAACTAACTAAAGCTTTAATGGAAAAGAAGGTAGTTTCAATTGCTTATGAAACTATTCAACTTGCAGATGGTTCTTTACCTCTCTTAACACCAATGAGTGAGGTAGCAGGACGTTTAGCTACACAAGAAGGTGCAAGATTTTTAGAAAAACCTCAGGGTGGAAAAGGTGTTCTATTAGGTGGAATTCCTGGTGTAAGCCCGGCTAAAGTAGTAGTAATCGGTGGCGGTATTGTTGGTATGAATGCTGCTAAGATGGCTGTAGGACTTGGTGCAGATGTAACTATTTTAGATATCAATCCTAAACAAATGAGATATATTGATGATGTATTTAATGGTAGAGTTAAAACAGTAATGTCAAATAATTATAATATTTTATCAGAAATTGTTGATGCTGACTTAGTAATTGGTGCTGTCTTAATTCCAGGTGCAAAAGCTCCTGACTTAGTAACTGAAGAAATGATAAAACAAATGCCTGAAGGTTCAGTTATTGTTGATGTTGCAATTGATCAAGGTGGTTGTATTGAAACAACTTATCCAACAACACATGCTGATCCAGTATTTACTAAACATGGAGTAATACATTACTCAGTTGCAAATATGCCTGGTGCTGTTGCCAGAACATCAACATATGGTTTAACAAACTGTACATTACCATATGGTATTCAACTAGCAAATAAGGGATATAAAAAAGCTATGTTAGATGATAAAGCCTTATCATTAGGACTTAATGTTTATGATGGCAAAATTGTATATAAAGCAGTAGCTGAAGCCTTTGATATGGAATACACACCACTTGAAGAAGTTATGAAAAACTTCTAAACACAATAACAGGAGGAGATTATTAATGGAGAACATTAAAGTAGTACTTTGGGGTATGGGCTCAATGGGAAGCGGAATGGGCAAATACCTTGTAGACAAAAAAGGTGTTGAAATTGTAGGTGCAATAGCTAATCGTGAATCTAAAGCAGGTAAAGATGTAGGAGAATTTTTTGGGTTAGATAAAGAAGTTGGAGTTAAAATTACTAATGATCCAATGAGTGTTATCACAGAAGATGTTGATGTAGTATTACAGGCAACTTCTTCTTTTGTTGAAGATGTTTATCCACAAATAGAAGAAATAGTAAAAAGAAAAGTAAATGTAATTTCGATTGCTGAAGAAATGGCTTATCCTATGGCTGAAAACAAAGAATTAAGTGAAAAAATAGATAAAATTGCAAAAGAAAATAATGTTTCTGTATTAGGAACTGGAATTAATCCTGGTTTTGTTTTGGATTTATTAATCATAGCTTTAAGTGGAGCATGTGCAAAAGTTGACAAGATTGAAGCAGCAAGAATTAATGATTTATCACCATTTGGTCCTACAGTAATGAGAACTCAAGGTGTAGGTACAACTGTTGAAGAATTTGAAAAAGGAATTAAAGATGGTTCTATAGTTGGACATATTGGTTTCTTAGAATCAATTCATATGATCGCTGATCGTTTAGGTATTAAATTAGATAAAGTAGAACAAACTAGAGAACCAATTGTTTCTGAAACACATAGAGAAACTCCACATGTTAAAGTAGAACCTGGTATGGTAGCGGGATGTAGACATATTGCTAGAGGCTATAGTGATGGAAAAGAAGTAATTTTATTAGAACATCCACAACAGATTCACCCTGGAAAAGAAGGAACTGAAACTGGAGATTATATTAAAATTAAAGGTATTCCAGATATCAATATGTCAATTCAACCAGAAATTCCTGGTGGAATTGGTACAATGGCAGTTGCAATTAATATGATTCCTGTAATTATAGAAGCAGAAGCTGGTTTAGTAACAATGAAAGACCTACCAGTACCTGCTGCAATGGTTGGCGACTTAAGAAAGTTAATGGACTAAAATTTTATAATTGGAGGTATTGTCATGGGAGAAGTTATTAAAGCAGGTAGTTGGGTTCAGATCTATCAAGTGATTCTTCCTGCTGGTAAAAGAGCTCCCCAGGTACCTGAAGATACAAAAAAAGTACCTTTAGAGTTAAAAGCCAAGGGCTTTTTACAAGAGGATGCTAAACTAGGGGATACTGTTGAAATCAAAACAGTTACTAATAGGATTCTTAAGGGAGAGTTAATAGAAGTAAATCCATCATATGAACATAAATTTGGAAAAATGATACCTGAACTATTACAAATTGGTCCTCAAATTAGAAAGATAATTAGAGATAAGGAGGTGTAAGGATTGGCAGCAAATGACTATGGTGAAGTAATGGCAAGAAAGAATGAGATCATGAAAAAAGCTGTTGGAATAGACTATGAGAGATTTGCCACAGGTAAAATTGGTTTTGATTATGAAAGAATGATGTCTGAAGTTGGATATAAGTTAGATGAAATAATCAAAATTCAAAGTGAAACTGCAGTTGGTAAAACTCCTTTTATTGAGCTAAAAAACATCACAAAATTAGCACGCAAACTAGCTCCTGAAGGTAAAGGAGCAAGGATATTTCTAAAAGATGAAGCTGCTAATCCATCTGGTAGCTATAAAGCTAGAAGAGCCTCTGTCTCTGTATATCATGCTCAAAAAGAAGGATATCCTGGTGTTGTAGCAGCAACAAGTGGAAACTATGGAGCAGCTGTTGCATCACAAGCTGTAATGAGAAATTTAGAAACAATTATAGTTCAGGAAGTTTTTGACAGTAGAGGTGTAGGACAGCCTGAAATATTGGAAAAAGGAAGAAAGTGTGAAGCTTATGGAGCTGAAGTACTACAATTAAGTGTAGGACCAGAACTCTTTTATACTTTCTTAAGAGTATTAGAAGATACAGGATATTTTAATGCCTCATTATATACTCCATTTGGAATAGCTGGAGTTGAGCCATTAGGGTATGAAATAGTTGAAGAATTAAAAGAAAGAGAAAATAAAGAACCAGATGCAGTGATAATAACTCATGCTGGTGGTGGAAATCTAACAGGTACTGCAAGAGGTATTTTAAAAGCTGGTGCAAAAGATACTAAAATAATTGCATCAAGTGTAGACTTAAGTGGTCTTCATATGGCAAGTGATCATGATTTTAACCGTAAATCATTTACAACAGGTCATACAGGATTTGGAGTTCCATTTGCAACCTGGCCAGATAGAGCAGATGTACCTAGAAATGCTGCAAGAGCTTTAAGATATATGGATGAATATGTAACCGTAAAACAAGGAGAAGTATTTTATATAACTGAAGCTTTAGCACAGATTGAAGGTATGGAACGTGGACCTGCTGGGAACACTTCATTAGCAGCAGCCTTTGATTTAGCACAAAAGATGGATGAAGACCAAATTATTGTTGTTCAGGAAACTGAATATACCGGTGCAGGAAAGCATCCAATGGCACAGTTAAACTTTGCTAAAGAAAATGGTATTGATGTAAGAAATGGTGATCCTAAAGAAGAAAAAGCAGGTAAATCTGTTATTATTCCTGAACATCCTTCACAAATAAAAGCAATAGATGTTGATTTAGATAAGTTGAAACTTTCATATTTAAGTAAAGTAATTGAAGATACTAATGTAAAAGAAATTAATCAAGTTGATCTAGAGTTTTTAGCTGATGAAATAAACAAATCAAAAAAAGCTACAGAAGAGATTCTAAAAAGAGAGTTTAATCTTGCTGTAGTTGGAGGTTAAAAGATGAATGTAGATTTGTTAATAGCTGAAATAGGTAGTACAACTACATTAGTAAATGCTTTTGATAATATAGAAAGTGCTAACCCTGACTTTATTGGTCAGGGTTTAGCACCTACATCAGTACTTGATGGAGATGTAACAATTGGAGTAAACCAAGCAATTTCAGACCTGGAATCTAAATTAGATATCGATAAACTTAACTGGAAAGAATTTATGGCAACAAGTTCTGCTGCTGGTGGACTTAAAATGACTGTTCATGGTCTTGTAAAAGATATGACAGTAAAAGCTGCAGAAGAAGCAGCATTAGGTGCTGGAGCAGTAATTAAAATGGTTACTGCTGGTAATTTAAGAGAATTTCAACTTGGTAAAATAAAAGATCTTTCACCTAATATTATATTATTAGCTGGTGGAGTAAATTATGGTGAAGAAGATGTAATAATTAATAATGCTGAAAAACTAAGTTCATTAGATATTGATGTTCCATTTATTTATGCCGGGAATGAAGTTTTACAAGAAGAAGTAAAAAGTATTTTCAATAAAAAGGGTAAAGATATTATTATTGCAGATAATGTTTATCCTGAAATCGATACTTTAAATGTAGAAGAAACTAGAAATATAATTCATAATGTATTTGCAAAACATATTGTTAGAGCTCCAGGAATGTCTAAGATTAAAGAAATGCTTTCAATTGATATGATGCCAACTCCAGGAGCAGTAATGAAAGCATCTCAACTACTTAAAGAAAGTATAGGTAATTTAGTTACAGTTGATGTTGGAGGAGCAACAACAGATGTTCACTCTGTTACAGAAGACTCTTTAAATGTCAGAGAAATATTGATGAATCCAGAGCCAATTGCTAAAAGAACTGTTGAGGGTGATTTGGGTGTATATTTAAATGCATCTCAGGTATATGAAATGTTAAGTGATAGAATCGATTTAGAAAAGATTGAAGATTTACCACCAATACCAAGAAATGAAAAAGAGGAAAATTATATCTTTGAATTAGCAAAAAAAGCAGCAATTACAGCTATTGAAAGACATGCTGGTAAGTATAGGGACTTATATGGAGCAAGTGGTAGACAGACTGTTGCTGAAGGCAAAGATCTAACAGCAGTTAATTGGATTGTTGGTACTGGCGGAGCACTTACAAGATTAAAAAAGGGAAAAGAAATTTTAGACTTTTTAAAAGATTTTAATAAAAAGTTGCTATTACCACCTAAATCTGCAAAACCATTGATAGATAATGATTATATTATGGCTTCAATGGGACTTATGAGTAATAAGTATCCTGAAGCTGCGCTAGCATTACTTAAAAAAAGCTTAAATTTTAATAATTAGTTTATATTATTTTGGAAGGGAAGTGGTCAGATGCCGATTAAAAGAGAAGATGATTTTGAAAAAAGAAGAGATCATCTCAAAGACCTATCTGATGAAGAATTAAAAAAGAAGTTTTGGGATTTAACTGAAGATATAGTTGATCCATTAATAGATATAGCTAAAACACATACTTCAGCATCAATAGAAAGATCTGTATTATTAAGAATGGGTTTTAATAGTGTTGATGCAAAAGCAATTGTTAATGAAGTAATTAAAGCTGATCTTTTAGGAAAAGGTGCAGGACATGTTGTATATAAACTTGCTCAAAAAGAGAAAAGACCAATAAAAGAAGTTGGTTTAGATATAGGAAATGAAAAATATAATAAAAAGCAATTACAAGCATTATTTGATGGGGGTGAAAAGTAATGGATTTAAAGCCCGATGAAAAAATTAATATAAAGGAAATACTTAAAGATATAGAAAATTATCGCCCTCGTCGTAAAGGTTGGACTTGGAGAAAAAAAGAAGACAATAAAAAAATAGGTCCTTTTGAGTATAAGGAAATGGCTGAAAGTTTAGAAAACAGTGTTCCACTACCTGCAGCACGCAGTTTTAATAATATTGATCCTCAACCTGGTCCAGTAATTACAACCGAGATTGCGTCCGGCCGTTTTGAAGATGATATTAGAAGAATGAGAATGGCAGCTTGGCATGGTGCAGACCATATAATGGTTATTAGAACAGCAGGCCAAAGTCACTTTGATGGTCTTATTGAAGGTACACCAGAAGGTGTAGGCGGAATTCCAATTACCAGAAAACAGATTAGAGCTACTCGTAAAGCTTTAGATTATATAGAAGATGAAGTTGGAAGACCAATCAACTTCCATTCTTATGTAAGTGGTGTTGCTGGTGCTGAAATAGCTGTATTATTTGCTGAAGAAGGAGTAAATGGTGCTCATCAAGATCCACAGTACAATATCTTATATCGTGATGTAAATATGTATAGATCTTTTGTGGATGCCGCAGTTGCTAAAAAAATTATGTCTAGTACAGGTATGCTACAGATTGATGGAGCTCATAATGCAAATGCTACAGCACGTCAAGCCTGGAAAGTAATGCCTGAATTATTTGTACAACATGCAATTAATTCAATGTTTTCTGTAAAAGCTGGAATGCCAAAGGATAAGATTTCTTTATCAACTGTACCTCCTGTTGCATCACCAGCACCTGATCTTAGAATGAATCTTCCTTATGCAATTGCATTAAGAGAATTATTTGATGAATATAAATTTAGAGCACAACAAAATACTAAGTATATGGAATCTTCTGTAAGAGAAGCAACAGTTACTCATACCCTTAACTTATTGTTATCTGAGTTAACTTCTGCTGACTTACAAAGTACAATCACTCCTGATGAAGGTAGAAATGTACCTTGGCATTACTTTAATGTTCAAGCTGTTGATACTGCAAAACAGGCCTTTGCAGGAATGGATGGACTTAAAGACTTAATAGAGATTAAAAAAGATGAAGGCTATCTAAAAGAAGCATCTAGAGAGCTAAAAGAAAGAGCAGTCTTATTTATGGAAGAAATCCTAGAAACCGGTGGATACTTTAAAGCTGTTTCTGAAGGATTTTTTGTAGATTCAGGTAAATATCCAGAACGTAATGGAGATGGAATTGTAAGAAAATTAGATGGTGGAGTTGCAGCCAATTCAATAGTACCTCGTGATGATGACTATATGGCTCCAGTTTGTGACCATTTTGGCTATAATAACCTACCAGAAGATATTGATAAGCCATGTGATTTAATTGATGGATGTACTTTGCACACTCCAGAAAAAATAGACTTTATTGATGAATTAGATCCAGATGATAATGTTGAAAAAAGATTAGAAGAAACAAAAGAATTTAGAGAAGAAGATAAATTAAAACCAGAAGTAGAATGGCTCGGAGATGGCTGGGTAAATGTAACAATGTTCTTACCTGAAAGCCAAGATGTTGCTGAAGTTGCTGCTGTAGAAATTGCAAAGAAAATGAATTTAAAAAATCCAGAAGTTATTCATAAAGAAGTTATGCAGCCAGCGGAAGGTACATTATGTGAAGTAAAAGGTAAAGTTGACTTTGCTATTGATATTAATGATTTAGAGATACCTGAAAAAGAAGAAAAATTACCATTTGATGAAATCAGAGGATATGTTGATGATAATCCTATTAATGTAGTTGCTGCTACAGTAGGTAAAGATGAACACTCTGTTGGAATGAGAGAAATAATTGATATAAAACACGGTGGTATAGAAAAATATGGTATAGATGTTACCTATCTTGGAACTTCAGTACCTATTTCAAAAGTAGTAGATGCAGCAATTGAAACAAATGCAGATGCTATCTTAATTAGTACAATCATTAGTCATAATGATGTCCACCGCACAAATATGAAAAAGTTAAATGACCTTTGTATTGAAAAAGGTATTAGAGATAAAGTTATGTTAATTGCTGGTGGTACACAGGTTAATAACGATATGGCTGTTAAAGCAGGTATGGATGTAGGTTTCGGACGAGGAACTCATGGTGATGATGTTGCAACATTTATGGTAAAAACACTAAGAGGGGACTATGATGAAAAAGAAAAATAAACCTACT
>JBEPXG010000032.1:0-9854 GCA_041642015.1 Halanaerobiales bacterium | reverse complement strand
ATTATATTATCTTGATATTTATTCTAATTTAGCACTATAATCATAAATTCTATCTAAAAAATCTAATACTAATTCAGGTCGATCAGTAATATAACCACTTGAGTTTAGATGAGCCATTATTCTTAACTGCCAATTTTTATTAATTACATATGGAAAAACAAACATATCTTTCTCATGTGCCATAGCTATATTCCATGGCCAACTGATAAACCCTTTAATACCTATACCATTGACATCACCTTCAGCTAAATCAAGCCAGTTTTTCCATCTTCTTTTGCCCATTTTATTATTAGTTAAAAGAAGCACTCTTGGTATATCTGGCATCTTATTTTTAAATTCCTTTAAAATTTTTAGATTAGTAGAAAATATTACTATCTTTGAGAAATATTTTTTATCATCTTTATTTTTTTCTATATCATACCAGTCTTTTTTTATTAACAAATCAAAAATATCTTCTGTTAAATCAGTATATCTATTTGTATCTTTTAAATCCAAAATTATTCCTGAAGAATTTTGATGTTTATCAATAATATCTAATAAATTTCCTAAAGATACAATATTTAAATTTTTATAACTTTCCTTAGCTCTTTTTGGATACTTTCTATTAAACCAAGAACCATAATCTAATTTTAATAACTCTTCATAAGTAAAAGTACTTACATGATCATTTTTTCTATTTGGATAAATTTCTTCTATATTTGAGGTTCTTTTTAAATTATTATCATGTAAGGCAATTAACACACCATCCTTTGTCCTGTGGATATCAACTTCAATATAATCAGAACCAAGGTTTAATGATTTTTTAAAAGCTGGTTTTGTTAATTCAGGTGCCTTAAAGGAAGCACCTCTATGTGCTATAACTGTAGGATAATTTATATTATATTTATCTAATATTCTCTTTCCTTGATTAGAAGGATTAATGAAATAATATCCACCATAAAAGAAAATGAAAATAACTAAAATAATAATTATAATTAAAAAAGTTATTTTCATAATATACACCTCTATTTGTTATTATCTATTTTTAATAAATCTCTAGCCCTTCTTATGCTTTTATTACCAAATTTGTCTTTTATAATATCAATAGTTTTATTGAATTCCTCTTTGTCTTTATTAGAATCAAATAAAGATAACTGTTCCTTTTGTTTATATTTTAAACCAGCTATCCCTACTCCTATTAATCTAATAGGTTTCTTAATATGGATTTTATTTAAAAGTCTTTTACTATAATTATATAAATCATCAGTACTATCAATATACGTTTGTATTGTAATCCTTCGAGTTACAACATTAAATTGATTATTTTTAACTTTTATAAAAATTGTATTACCAACAAGCTTCTTTTTCCTTATTCTTCTTGTTACTTTCTGTGAAAGTTCCAATAAATACTTATACAACAAATCTATATCTGTAATATCTTCACTAAATGTAGTTTCATTACTTATTGATTTTATTTCTTGACTTGTACTTACTTGTCTATTATCTTTACCTCTAATTAAATCATATAAAGATAGTCCATGTTTCCCGAATAAATTTTGAAGTTGTTCAATATTTAAACTTTTTAATTGTTTTATTTTATAAATTCCAAGTTCATTTAACCTTTTAGACGACTTTTTTCCTATTCCAGGGATTTTATTAATTGATAATTCATCTAAGACTTGTGCAATATCTTGATCTCTTATAGCAACTAATCCATCCGGCTTTTCCAAGTCAGATGCAATTTTAGCAAGAAATTTATTGCTCGCAACACCTACTGAACATACTAACCCAGTCTGTTTTTTAACTTTATTTTTAATCAATTTAGCAATTTGATGTGAATCACCATATAATCTATGACATCCCTTTACATCTAAAAATGCTTCATCAATTGATAGTTTTTCAATTTTAGGTGTGATCTGTTTGAAAATTTCAAATATTTGTTTAGATATTTCACTATACCTATGTCCTCTACCTGGTAAATAGATTCCATGAGGACATAATTTCTTTGCTTGAGCAATAGGCATTGCAGAATGTATACCATACTTTCTTGCTTCATAAGAAGCTGTTGATACAACACCTCTGTTATCTAAACTAACTCCACCAATTATAACCGGTTTGCCTTTTAGTTCAGGATTATCAAGTTGCTCAACAGCAGCAAAAAAGGCATCCATATCAACATGAATTATATTTAAATTATTATTCATTTTAACAACCTTCTTTAAGATAAAGAAATTTCAACTAATTTATCTATTAGTTTACTAAAACTTAAACCACTAGCCTCCCAAAGTTTTGGATACATACTATATTCAGTAAAACCTGGAATTGTATTAATCTCATTTATATATATATCATTATCATCAGTTAAGAAAAAATCAACTCTTGCTAAACCAGTGCCTTCAATAATTTCAAATGCTTGAATAGATATTTTTTTAATATCTTCAATTAAATTTTTGTCTAAATCTGCTGGAATAATGAGTTTTGTTTTATCATCCTCATACTTTGATTGATAATCATAGAAATCATGTGCTGGTATTATTTCACCAGGTAATGAGGCAATTATTTTCTCATTTCCTAGCACAGAACACTCTATTTCTCTTGCCTTTATATAATTTTCAATAATAGCTTTATTATCATATTTAAAGGCTAATTTAATTGCATGATCTAATTCCGGTTTATTATATACTTTAGATATTCCTATACTTGAACCTAAGTTAGCTGGTTTAACAAATAGTGGAAAAGAATTATTTTTCATTAACCCTTCTAATTTTTCACTATAATTATCATTCTTTTTTACTGTAATAAAATCGGTTTGATTTAATTTATTATAATCAAATAATTTTTTCATAACCCCTTTATCCATACCTATTGCACTACTTAAAACATTAGCTCCAATATATGGTATTTCAAGTAATTCTAAAAAACCTTGTATTTTACCATCTTCTCCATAAGGTCCATGAATTAAAGGGAATATTGTATCAAAATTATTTTCTAAAAACTTTTCTAAACCTTTATTAACAGTATTATTTGATTTTGGTACTTCTTTTATATTTGGATCTTTTAATAAGTTTAAAGATTTTTTACTACTAATCCAATTACCATTTTTATCAACAGCAATAGGAATTATATTATATTTATTATTTTTTGCATACTTAAATACAGACCTAGCTGACATAATTGATACTTCATGTTCTTCAGATTGTCCCCCAAATATTATTCCTAAATTGATTTTATCCAAATAATATCACCTACTATTTATCCTTAAAATAATCTAATTTCATTGCTTCTTTAACTTCATTTATAGTTTCTTTTGCTATTACCCTAGCTTTTTTTGTACCTTCCATAACTATTTCATCAACTAGATCTGGATTTTTTAAATACTTTTGTCTGCGTTCTCTGATAGGTTCTAATAATTCATTTATTGCTTTTGCCAAACGCTTTTTACATGCAACACAACCAATTGTACCAGCTTTACATCTTCTTTCAATCTCAGGTACAGCTTCCTCATTAAATGCCTTATGATATTGAAATACAGTACAAACTTCAGGATGACCTGGATCTGTAGCTTTAATTCTAGCAGGGTCTGTTTTAGCAGACATAATCTTTTTTAATACAGTTTCTTCATCATCATTTAGATAAATTGCATTATCTAATGATTTACTCATTTTATTTTCACCATCTAGACCTACTAAACGTGGTATTCTACTTATTAATGGTTCTGGTTCCTTAAATACAGGTTTATATAGTTGATTAAATTTACGTACAATTTTTCTAGTTTGTTCAATATGTGGTAATTGATCTTGACCTACAGGTACTAAATCTGCTTTACAGAATGTAATATCTGCAGCCTGGCTTATTGGATATCCTAAAAATCCATATGACATTTCATCATAACCATATTGTTCTGATTCTGACTTGATAGTTGGATTTCTTTGAAGCTGATTAACTGTTACAATCATTGAATAAAAAACTGTAAGTTCAGCAATTTCTGGAATCATTGATTGTACTAATATGGTTGTTTCTTCAGGATCAATTCCTACTGCTAAATAATCCTCAGCTACTTGATGAACATCTTTTGATAAATTTTCAGGTCGATCAAAGTTTGTTGTTAATGCCTGTACATCTGCAATGATAAGAAATGTATCATATTTTCGTTGTAATTTAAGTCTGTTTTCTAAACTTCCAACATAATGTCCTAAGTGTAATTTTCCGGTTGGTCTATCACCAGTTAATATTCTTTTTTCTTTTTTCAATATAATCACCTTCCCTAGTATCTTGACTAAATATGTAGTATTTGATAATATATTAAATACCAAAATGTAATAATTTATTAAAAAGGAGATAAATAATTATGGTTAAAACTAGAATGACAAAACAAAGAAAAACAATTTTAAATGTTTTAAAAAATACAACTTCTCATCCCACAGCTGATTGGATCTATGAACAAGTAAAAAAAGAAATACCCAATGTAAGTTTGGGTACTATTTATAGAAATTTAAACTTACTAGCTGAAATGGATAAAATTACAGTAATCAACTATGCCAATGATCAAAGTCATTATGATGGAAATACAGATACACATTATCACTTTAGATGTAATAAATGTGAACGAGTATATGACTTACATTTAGAACTTTTTGAAAAAGAAATAAATGACATAGTTGAAAAAAATACTGACTATAAAGTAAGTAATCATAGACTTGAATTTAATGGTATATGTCCAAATTGTCAAAACTAATTTTTTAAAGATTTTTTATTATATTATTTACTAACTCTTTAAACTTTGGTTTTACCTTTTTGGCTACTTCCATTACTTCTTCATGAGTTAAGGATTCTTCATCTTTTCCTTTAATCACATCTGTAATACAAGAAATAGCTAGATTTTCTAAACCTGCATGTGTTCCTGCAATTAATTCGGGTACTGTAGACATTCCAACAGCATCTGCTCCAATTAATCTTTGGAATCGACTCATAGCATGGGTTTCATAAACTGGTCCTGTAATGGCTAAATATACACCTTTCATGATGTGTATTTTGGCTTGCTTTGCTGCTTTCTCAGCAACATCTATCATCTCTTCTGGATGAGCATCTGTCATTGCAGGGAATCTAGGTCCGATCTCATTATCATTTTGTCCTATTAATGGATTGCTACCCATAAAGTTTAAATGATCAGTAAGAATCATCAAATCTCCAGGTCTGAATGTAGGATTTAATCCCCCAGCTGCATTGGTTATTATTAACTTTTCTATACCTAATTCTTTTAAAACCCATACTGGAAATGCTAACTCTTTCATTGAATATCCTTCATAGTAATGAACTCTTCCATTCATCGCCACTACTTTTTTACCATGTTTTTCACCAAATACAAACTCCCCTGCATGTCCTTCAACCGTTGAAACAGGCATTCCTGGAACTTCACTATACTTAACTTTAGTTTTATTTTCTAATTGTTCACTATATTCTCCTAATCCAGAACCCAATATTAATCCAATACTTGGTTTTATATTAACTTTTTTTTGTAAATACTCTTTCGCTTTTATTCTTTTTTCTTTATATTCCAACATAAATTTTACCTCCAAATTAATTTATATTCTTATCAATTTCTTCTTTTGCTAAGGAATCTACTTTTTCATTATATTTATTTCCAGAGTGTGCTTCGACCTTCTTTAATAGTACATTTTTTTTGTTTATTAATTCATCTAATTCTTTCCATAAGTCAAGATTTTTCACTTTTTTATCACTTGAAGTTTTCCAACCTCTTTTTTTCCAACCTTTAATCCATTCATTGATTCCTTTCACAACATAATTGGAATCAGAATAAAGAATTATCTTTTTGCTTTTTTTTATTACTTTTAATGCTTCTATTACTGCTTTGAGTTCCATTCTATTATTAGTTGTATCTGCTTCAAATCCTGTAATATCTATTTCTTTATCTTCTTCTAATATTATTGCAGCATAAGCACCAGGTCCAGGATTATTATAACAAGCTCCATCTGTATATATAATAATTTCATCTTTATTAAAATTATAATATTCATCTTTACTATCAAGTGATCTATAATATGGTTTGATATCTAATATTGGTGTGTTATTTACTGCATCTATACCAGTAATATATATTTTATTATCCTTAATATATTTTATTCCTACTGTACTTAAACCAATTTTATTTGGTCTATTAGGAGTTCTGGTAGCAAAAAGACCTCGCTTTTCATTACTTGTAGAATAAGTTGGATTAATAACTAAATCTAAATCTTCTTTTTCTAGTTTATCCAAATAAAATAATACTATTAAATAATCGTATTTTTCAATCCCTTTTATTGCATCTTTATATTTAGATTTTATTTTTAAATAAAATTCACCTTGAGCATCAATATCAGGTTGTCTTGGAATACTATCTATATCATTATATGGTGATATTATTTCTCCAATTGATTCAAATTTAATCATCTATTGTCCTCCTAGTCGTTAAATAGTTCTTCTATTCTTTTTACAGCTCTCCTTAAGTGTGGTATCACTATTGATCCTCCAACTACTAATCCAACACTAAATACTTCATAAAATTCTGCCTTAGTTACACCATTTTCATAACATTTATCAATATGATATCTAATACAATCATCACATCTTAAAACCATTGATGCAACAAGCCCTAGCATTTCTTTTGTTTTTGAGTCTAATTTTTTTTCTTTATATACATTTGTATCAAGATTGAAAAATCTTTTAATCTCTAAATTATCCGATTCAAAAATTTTAGAGTTAAGCTCTTCACGTTCTTCCCAAAAATTATCCTGGTTCATAGTATATGGCCTCCCCAAATATAATTTGCAGTTAATTTTATATCCGTTTTTTTAGTATATAATGATATAATCATTATTGCAAACAATTAAAATATCAAAAACTAATCAGTTTCTTCTTCTCTGTTTTTATAAAATTCTTTTAGTTTTTTATTTATTTCTTTTCTCTTTTTTATTTCACTATCTTTTAGTTTACCAGTAGGTCCTTCTATACTTAAATATCTATCTTTGAAAAATGATCCAACTAATAAAAACAATAAAGATGGGATTAACCATATAATAAAAATTATGTAATAGATAAAAGTTAATGAGATATTATACCCAGCAATTTCAGTAATAAATATTTCAGTACTTAAATACCCCATGTTCTGTGGTAATATTAATAATAATAATATTACTAAAAATATGTTTGTTGAATAAATTAATATATAATTTTTAATTATATTCCAAATTAATCCACCTTCTCGAGTTTCTCCTTCTTTTAGGTTTCTCAAAGAAAAATATAATGGTAATATTATTGGCCAAGATAATAAAACCCCAATCGACCATAAAATCCATTTATTTTTTCTATTGTAAGCATCTAATCCAACGAAAATTGTTATTGGAATTGCTAAAAAATATGTGAATATTAAAATAGAAATATATACCATTTGAAGTCCTCTCTTCTCTTATCCATATTTTAACATTATTATAATATATGATAGTTATATATTCAATAAAAAAGATTTTATAAATTGTAAAATACTTTAATGACTAATAGTTACTTTATGTTATAATAAAGTGGTTAAAACAAATATAAAGGTAATCTTGGAGTGATAAATATGGATATTTTAAATATATTATTAATTTTAGTAACTGGTACTGCTGCAGGTTTTATTAACTCTGTAGCTGGAGGAGGCTCATTATTGTCTTTACCATTATTAATTACACTGGGTTATCCTTCAGCTGTTGCTAATGGAACAAATAGAATAGCTATAATTATACAAGATATTATCGCAGTTGCAAATTTTAAGAAAAAAGGATATGGTAACTTTAAAATTAGTTTTAAATTGGGTATACCTGCTATAATTGGAGCAGTTATTGGATCAAATATTGCTATAAGTATACCAGACAGTGTTTTTAATACTGTATTGGGTATTGTAATGGTTGTTATGTTAATTATTATTATATTCAATCCACAGAAAAAATTTATGAAAAATAAAAAAGCTATAGGTAAAAATTTTAATAAGATACTTGGTTATTCTATATTTTTCTTCATAGGTCTATATGGAGGATTTATTCAGGCAGGTGTAGGATTTTTGATTATTACAGCATTAGCATTTTTAACTGGTAGTGATTTAGTTGAAATTTCCAGTATAAAAGTATTTATTGTTGCAATGTATCTTATACCATCATTATTAATATTTATTATCAATGGTAAAATTGAACTACTCACAGGTTTGATTTTAGCCGCTGGTAATGGGCTAGGAGCATGGATAGGGACCAGTTTAGCTGTAAAAAATGGTGAAAAAATGGTAAAAGCAGTAATATTTATTGCAATAATATTTATGGCAGGTAATCTTTTAGGCATCTATTAAACCTTTTAATAAATCAACTTTTTCATCTAATAAATCTTTATTCTCTGCTTCAACTACTAACCTTAAATATGGTTCAGTATTTGATGGACGAATGTTAAACCACCAATCTTTAAATTCAATTCTATAACCATCAAAATCATATATATTATCAGGATTACTGTTTTTATTAAAATATTCAACTATATTTTCCATTACTTCTTTTTTGTTATCAATTTTAAAATTAATTTCTCCTGAACCTTTATATTTGTTTATTTCTTTTATAAGTTCAGAAAATGTCTTGTTTTCTTTAGTTTTGTAATTATTTACTACATCTAATACTATAAATGAAGTTAATAGGCCTGAATCACAGTAATAAAAATCTCTAAAATAGTAATGGCCGGCTAGCTCTCCACCAACAACTGCATCTAATTCCCTCATTTTTAATTTTGCAAAAGCATGACCAACTTTCCACATATATGGTTTGCCACCCAGATTTTTTATCTTTTCTTCTACCGATCTTGAAGTCCTTATATCGTAAAGAATATATTGGTCATTTTTATCTTTTAAGAAGTATTCTGCTAAAATTGCAGTAATTAAATCTGGAGATATAAAATTACCTTTTTCATCTAAAAATATAACACGATCTCCATCTCCATCGTATACTACACCCATATCATAGTTTTTTTTATCAATTAAATTTTTGATTTCATTTAAATTTTCTTCATTCATTGGATTAGGATCATGCCCAGGAAAGTCACCATCCATATTCTCATTTATATAGTCAACTTTATTACTAAAGATTTCTTTTAAAAACAAAGAGGACATTCCATTTGAAGCATCAATAATTATATCTAATTTATCTATACTTGGTTTATGTCTTTTAAGAAAACTTAAGTACTTAAACTGACCATGATATTTATTTATTTTGCTAGCAATATCATTAATTACTATATCTGTATTATTTATTTCTGAATTATTAACTAATTTTTCTAATTCTTCTAAACCACTTTCATAACCTACCGGTAGTGCATTTCTTTTTGAAATTTTCATACCATTATATTCTTTACTATTATGTGAAGCAGTAATTTGAACTGAAAGATCAAAATCACCATCAACTGTATTATAATATACGGATGGGGTTGATGCTAATCCCATTGAGAAAACTTCGATCCCTCTATCAATTAATCCTTGAGTTAAATACTCAAATATTTCGGGTGATGATTTCCTAATATCATAGCCAATTAAAGCATTTTCGCTTTTCACAACATCAGGTAAATAATATCCGATTCTATATGCAGTATATTTATTAAAATCTTTATTATAAACACCTCGAATATCATAAGCTTTAAAAACTGACATAAAATCCCCCCTTAATTCAAACTAAAAATTTCTTTAGATTATATATATACTTCTTAAAAACTATTACTAACTACTTCCTAATTTAAGAAACTGTCCAATAATTCCTAAATATTTAACACTTTCTCCACCATTTTCAACACTATAAATGCTAAATATCACATAATTA
>JBEPXG010000031.1:0-9952 GCA_041642015.1 Halanaerobiales bacterium | reverse complement strand
AGTCCCGCGTGGCTCCAGGGGTTGGACTCGAACCAACACACGATCACGAGTTAACAGCTCGCCGGCACAAACCCATAGTGCCCTCCCTGGAATATACTTTACTTAAAATATTCTTTGATTAAAGCCTTACCTTCTCTTCTCTTAGCTTTATTATACATCTTCTTAGCTAACGGTTTAGTATAACCACAACAAGGACAAACATAATCCCAATCTAAATACTTTACAATAGTCCTTTGTGCTTTCTTTAACTTTTTGTTAATTGTCATACTGAATCTATACTAATTGGTGACCCTACTGAGGATCGAACTCAGATCTCAGGCGTGAGAGGCCTGCATTCTCGCCATTAAACTATAGGGCCAAATAATTGGTGGAGGTGACAGGACTCGAACCTGTGACCTGCTGCTTGCAAAACAACTGCTCTCCCTGTTGAGCTACACCCCCTTTGGTGTGAGTGATGGGACTCGAACCCACTAATACCCAGGGCCACAACCTGGTACCTCGTCTCTTCGGTTTCACTCACCACAAGTTAGTGAGAGGCGATGGAATCGAACCACACAGCTCAAGGCACCTGGTTTACAGCCAGGGGGTTGTCCCAGCAACCTAGTCACCTCCCTTAGTCTACATCATTATCATAAAACCTAAAATCTATTCCAAAAGGATATGGGGGAGTTTTATCAGGATCAGAAGATTGTTTTTTTACTTTATTTAATGAATCTTCTATCCTATACATTCTTTGACGTTCAGAATAAAATCCGCACTTTTTGTTAGGGCACTCCACAAATAAAGCACCAACATAAGCACCCTCTTCTCCACAAGACGGACAAGACTCCATTCCTACTATATAACCCCTTACACAAAGAAATGCAAATAAAAATTGGTCCTGCTATTAGGAATCGAACCTAACTCATCCGCTTTATCAGAGCAGACAGGTCTACCAGACCGTCTAGCAGGTTGGTCGGGGTAGAGGGATTCGAACCCCCGTCCCGTGGTCCCAAACCACGTGCTAAACCAACCTCAGCTATACCCCGTTGTCACAGGTTGAATGCTCACGCCATTCTACTTAATTACCTCCTACAGAGTAGTACATGTATATCTTGGTGCCCCCCTTCGGTTACGCTCCGAACTCTTCTGGGCTTCAACCAGACGCTTTCACTAGATTAGCTTGAGAGGCATTGGCGGTGATGAAGGGAATCGAACCCTCCTCAACCGGGAGACAACCGGTCCGCATCCCAGATGCGCACATCACCTTGGCAGGTCATAGAGGAGTCGAACCCCTAGCTACGGGTTTGGAAGCCGTCGTGTTTCCGTTACACTAATGACCCTTGGCTGTCGGGGAAGGAATTGAACCTCCAACCTCTCTAAGGGGTTTAGACCTTGAGATGCTCTCCATGAGCTTCCCGACAATGAGGCCCGAGGTATGAAGGGGGTTTACCTTCATAACTAGCATTATATGCTAAACTCGAGCATAAATCTCTTATTAAATTATCAATGACCTTAAAAGTCAACCACAACTGAAACTTGAATCCCTTGAGATTACAAGTCTTATCTATAGCTCCGGGGGGAGGAATCGAACCCCCACCTTCTGATCCAGAGTCAGACGTACTACCACTATACTAACCCGGAATAACCTTAGTACCTCGGGAGGGACTCGAACCCCCTACAGCCTGTTTAAGAGACAGGTGCTTATCCTGTTCAGCTTCCGAGGCATACTCTATGTATAATCACCATATTAAGCTTGTCAATCCCCCTAAAAACAAAAACCACCGCTAGCTAGCGGTGGTTCGTAGAAGTATTTAATACTATATTATGAATATTCTACGAACCAACCTCCACAATAGGAGTTTCTATATTCATATCAAAAAAGCACCCACCAAAGGCCTTAAGGCCTTGTGAAGATCTTTTGATATGAATACTGTTCGCATACAAATTCATAATAGAACTATAACACATAAAAAAGTTATGTCAATACCTAAAGTTCACTTTTCCTTAGACCTTTGATGTTCCTCAAATATTTTATTATAGTTATGCTTTTGTACCTTAGTAGCCTCTATCCTATCTGCCAATCTACTAAATCCATTCTTAACAACATTAGGAACACTAGGACCAGAAACACCCTGATCATCCTTAAAATCTACATCAACTTTATCAATAGCACTAGGTATAGACCTAAGAATCTTAGGAGCTTGCTCAAATACATCTTCAGATAAGAAGATACAGGCCGCGCACAATTCCCCTAATGATGAATCAAAAAATTGAACCATATCATCAGAAGACATTTCATCTCCTACAGAAACACCCCCCTGCTGCATTAAACTATGAAAAGTAATAAACAAAGATAGAGCTTCTTCAATTATCTCTTCTTGATAAGGCGTTAAATCTTTAGTATCTCCAACACTAATCTTCTCTAATAACTCATCTACTTCATGTCGTTTATATGACATACACGTCCTCCTCGTCATACCCATCCAAATAATCTAATAAAGCTCTCTCTATTACTTCTGATCTATACATTTTGCCACCGTCTGGCTTTATGTTGTTATTACAATAAGACTGTAATTTATCATATATATAAGGACTCATAGTAATTGTAGCCCTTTTTTTATACCTGTTTAATTTATCAGGTAAGCCTTTATTTCTCTTTCTTCGACGCCTCTTCTTCTTCATCTTCACTATCTTCTTCTACACTAAACTCAAATAATAATACCATAGACATTATTTCTGCTAATAAATTAAGATCTTTATGACTTATTTTAATATGATATATATCTTCCATTACATGGATAAGCTCATGAAAAAATGTAGACAATTTCATTTCGTAACTACAATCTTCTCTAATTATAATCTTACTTTCTTTATGGATTAAAGAACCGTAAGATCCTCCTTCATCTAATCGATGGTCTTCTCTATCAACAAACTCTACAGCATATAAATGAGGTCCAACTTTAAATGAAAAGTTTTCAGACAGATCTATATCAAACAACATTTTAACCTCAAAAATCTATTAGACCACCATCATTTAACTCAGGAATATCTATAATTTCATCTAAATATTCATTATCATCAGCATAAGATAAAGTACATACTTTAAATTTATTCACAGGATGGCTACCTGTGGATTCAAATAACACTTGAGCTGGAACACAATTAAATACACCTAATGCATTCTGCGCAAATGGATCAGTTCCTAATAGACTTCCATTAACTATACAATAAGACCCATTAGTTAACATAAACATAGAAGGGCTATGCCAATGACCATATAAGACTACATCTACATTAGAGTCAAATATATTACCTGAATTTAATTTCATTATAGATTGAGTTGTCTTCTCTACATTAAAACTTTTAGCAGGATTAGAAGTAGAAGGTTCAACATCACCATGAGAAGCTATAACTCTATGACCTCCTGCAGTTAAATAAGTACCTAAACCACTCATAGGTATGGAAATATCAACATTTTCAAAATCCTTAAACCAAATCTTTAGTCCCATATAAATAGAATGAGAGTGAGAGTCCCATCTCTGGGACAAAGCCCTTTCTCTACTCCTGTAGACTACCCTATCATGATTCCCAGGAAGGCATAAAACACTAATACTTCCAAAATATTGTGATAAAAATCCAATAGCTTTAGAAAGAATCGCTGTAGAACACCATATTTGCTCTTGAAGAGGAACTAAATTAGCTTCAGTTAAATGTACAACTCCATGAATTATATCACCATTTAAAATTATTTGAAGTTCAGTCTCTCCAGAATCTTCTGGATCCCAATTTATAGCTTCTAAACAAGTTAAAGCTAACCTACGACTAGCTATAGTCCAATCAAATTGAGACTCATAAGTCTCCCTACTGTCTACTTTAACCCCAAAATGTAAGTCACTCCATAATAAAGTTAAAGTCTTTTCTATGTCTTTATTAGGTACAGGAGCTACAGTTGACTTAGGAACTACTATAGGATTATTTACAAATATAGAATTTAACCCATCTAATAGCTTTTTGGACAAATATTCTTGAGAACCCTTAGCCCGTTCTAAAGATCTTACATAATTATTACGTAAGTCTACACCTCGTTGTATACCTAAATTAATCTTAGAAGGTATTCCATACGTATGAGCAGCATCCACTCTTAATTTAGAAAAACCTATTCCAGAGACCTCTATATCATGTTTAGTAACTGAAGTTTGCTTTAAAAAATCTGATCTTCTTAAAGATCTAGGATCTAATCCTAATAAATTAGAAACTCTTATTATTTCATCTTTTATATAGTCTAAAGACTTAGCCATATACACTTATTCCTTAAGAAGGCATAGCTTCTACACACAGAGTAACCATCACCAGGCTACTGTCAATAAGAAATTATAAACTTTTCCTATAATTATTAATTATAAAATATCTAAAATAATCTTTACTAAAGCAGCTACCCCTCCCCCTCCTACAGCACCTAATAAGGCAGAAACAGCTTTGTGTTTAGATTCTCTCACTACATTTTTATTCTCCAAAGAAACTAATCTAGATTCTACATTTTTTTGTTCTTTTAAATAATCTTTAAAATTAGTCTCAATGTATTTAAATCTATTTTTTAATTCATTTATATCATCTCTTATAGGAGGTAATCTTTCAGCCCAAAACTCTAACTTCTCCTTTTCCTGCTGAGCATCAATAACTTTTAAACGTCCTATATCTTCTTTTACAGCATTAATTTCAGATCTTAAAGAAGATATTTCTAATGATAACCCTCTGACTTGATCCAACACTATTTTTTCAAAAGCATCATCAAAATTAGACATATACAATAAAAATTATTAATCTCTATGAAGAAGCCCTACTACAAAAGTACTAGTACCGTCTAAAGCTTCTACGTACAAATACTGAGCAGACCTACTTACCCTAAACCTAAAAGAACTACCCACAGACACAGGCATACCTCCATGAAGACTAGAAGGGTCTACAACTGAAGATAAGCCAGTCTCAGATCTCATACCTATAACAACATCAGTACCAGTAACAGTCAGCTCATAAACTTTACCAGGCCTCAATTTAGGAGATACAACCTCAGTTGTGCCGCTAGATGTTAATATTATAGGTTTCTGTATACCTGCCTGCTCAGGAGACTCCTCTAATATAGGAGGATTAAGACCTCTTAAACTATCTAAATACGACGCCATTTACTACCTCATATATAACATAAGTTAACAACATAGTTTAGCACACACAAGTTAATAAAGTCCAGTAAGACACTAATTAAATATATTTAATTATTAGAAGGCTCAGGTAAAGATACCATACAAGTATCACCATCACAAAACTTATCCATAAGATCATGAGTATTCTCAGTAGTCACAAAATTATAGTCTAAATTACTTACCATATTATAATATTCTTCTTCTGAAATAGACTCATAAGGAGCCTGTTTATATCCATGATCTTGTTCTGGAAGAAAAGAGACACCTTTAAGCCTAGTCTCGTATAATTCTAATGCATATTTTATATCTTTAGCTTCATCAGGATTAAAAGTTACTGTAACAGAAACTTGGTTATCTGACCAATAAGTTTGCATTTGAGCAGCTAATTCCAATTGCTCCCACATAGATACTTCAGATTTGGATCTATCAAACAACTTTTCTTTTATAGGAAACTCTACCACAGAAGTGTCAGGACTATAAAAATCTTCCTCTATATTAAAACCATGGTTTTTTAACATATCTAATAATGGATGCCCATTCTTAAACCTTATTCTTCTTATATAGTATTTAGAATGAGGAAAATGAATTCCTGGAGTAACTCCAGGAAGAAGACTAACAGTACCAGAAGGTTTAACAGATGTTATTTTTATAGACTCCCTAACACATAGCCAATCACTATAAATCTTATCAAGATTTCTTAGATACTTATACCCTTTATCTCCCCAATTAAGAATATTTCTTCTACCAAACTTCTCCATAGACTGAACGATCCCACTCATAGAAGTACCTATTCTTCTATTCCTGAGAAGGACTTGATTGGTTCTCATATCATGAGTGCTCAGTAAAGTTACAGACTTAGCATACAAATAAGCATACTTAAGAGTTTTTTCATAATCCTCATAACTATCATGATTTACAGGAAAAGACTCTACTAAACAACAAAGCTCTCTATCCTCTAAAGTCTGTTCTAAGCAAGGATTTCCTCCCTCACTCCTTCTATCTCTATAGTCAGGGCTGCCTGACATCCTACTATACGCCCTAGCATTATCTAACCACTCATAGCCAGGTTCTCCATTAACAGAAGTAAGTTCAGCTACTTTAGAATAATCCATTCCTACATAAGCAAATACAGAATTATTACTTGCCCATCTATGACTTCTTAATTTATTAGAGTCCGCTACATTAGGGTTTTTTAAATTAAGAAACACTTCATCATCAGGTTCACCAAAACTTATTTCAGCACTTCTTCTTATATTACCAGCTACTACACATCTACCTATTAAATTACAAATATCAACTATAACATCAGAAGTTATATCTTTGTTTATATTACAATCTAGAATACTCTTACAAGACTCTACCAACTCTGCCAAAGGACCAGGCCCGCTAGCAGTGCCGCCAAAGCCATTAATAGGCTCACCTTCTGGACGTACCCTGCTGTAGTCAATAGTGGATGGTAAACTTCCTTTACCACTATAAGCAGTGAGAGTGCGCCTAAGCAAGGATACCCACCCCTCCCTAGAATCCTCGACAACGAAAACGTCTGAACCACTCTTAGGCTCCTTAATAGTGACAAGGCCCGCTCCTTTAGCATCAAAACCTACTCCTACCCCAAGCATTAACATATCCATCAACCAACAAAAAGGATCAGCAAAATCAATAGCGATACCTTTTGTTGAAACATAACCACAATTATTTAATGGAGCACTATTATTTCTTTCTTCAATATATTTTGTCCCCATCATCCATAAACCCCTGCCCGGAGGTAACCATTTAAAGTCCCACATTCTAGAAAACATTTCTTGAGCAGATTTTTGAGCTTTATTATTATCCCAGTGAAGACCTAACCTATGGCAATGTTTTTTCTGAACATTATATACACCCTCTACTACCCTTTGACAAGTTTCCCAAAACTCTTCAGTTGACCCATCTTCTTTAACTCTACTATAAGTTCTCTTATAAGTAACATACCCTATAGGGCCCCAACTAGGCTGCTTGCCTACATATTCATCTAAGAATGATTTACTCAACTTAAATTGACGAAAACCTTCACTCATTTAACCTCTCTATAAGTAAATATAAGTAAATATAAGTAAATATAAGTAAATTTATACAATATTCATATTAGATAACTTTACCATACTATATAAAGGATTATCCTTCTCAACTTTTTTATAAGTATTTATAAAATCATCCAATTCATCTACAAAAACTGAATTTAAATAATCCCCAGAATAAGAATAGTATACTTTATAAGATACCCACCACTTTAGAATACCCATATGAAGACGAGTACAATATACATCATCAATAATATAAAGATAAGACTCTTCTATAGTTTTAGAAGAGCCCAAATAATCTTTATAAATATAAACATCACCTTTGTAAGGAGAGTTTATAGGTTTACGAATACCTTTTCTAGACATTAACAAGAATTAACAATATAACTAAATAATTAACAATATAACTAAATAAAATGTAATACTATTATATCAAATAGAAAAAGAATTCTCTACCCAATCTGCACCTTTAGGATATAAATATTGACACCCCTGAGGACATTTAACAACTAAACCATGTTTATTATAAACATTAAATACGTGAGGATCATCTTCAAAGAATATGAAATAAAACTTAGAAGTATCATATATATAATTTAATTGAGTCTTAAGTTTACTTAAAGCTTGATTTTTATATATAGAAGCTTCTAAAGATTCCTCACTCTCTTCCCTCATAAAAAGAGGCTCAATATCATGGCCTTGCCAACCTACATATTTTCTGAGCCAGTCTTCTGTAACTAAACCTAAACTTTTACGATTTCTACCAGTGACGAAAGCAATAGGTACTCCATCCTGTCTAAGTTTATTTAAAATTTTAACAGAAGAATCTATAGGGGTATCTTTAGAAACAGCATCAGCATCTAAAAACTTATCCCAAGAACTTTGATTTACGGTAGAACTAGTAGAACCACAACTAGGACATGGAGAATGATGCCCTACTGGAACAGGTTCATATAAACATACAGAACATCTCTTCTTAAGTAAATCAGCTCTGTGAGTGTTGTTGGCTAAAGTTGAATCTATATCAAAAACAGCTACTAATAACATATATTAACCCCTGCAAAAACTTAAGCATGTATCTGCGTACATAAAGCTTGTATAGACGCCTGTAAAGCGTCTATACCTTGCTTAGTCTTCTTTCTCTCATCCTCATCTAAATACCAAGCAGACTGTCTTACCATTAATACAGATAACATATATTGTAAAGTTAATATATGTTCTTTAATATCCTTAGGCAAATCTCTATTAGAGCTATTAGAGATAGTAGAAATAATTTTATCGTTACTATAATACTCCATTACCATTTACTAAACTTGTAATTATTTTTATAAAACCTATATAACCTAGATTTATATATTAATTCTACCAGAAACTTCATGAATGTCCATAGCCCCGTTTATATGAGAAGCACTAATCCTAGGAACAAAAACTCCCTCTACCATCTTTCTAATTAATTCAATATCATCAGATCTTAAAAATTGTGGAAAATTAACGAAAACTTGAGGATACATTATAGAATATGTATCTGACTTATCATGAGCTAAACCTAAGTCATGACCCAGCTCATGAATTACTACATATTTAATAACATTATCTTCTGTCTGTAAATCTATAATTATAAAACTATAACATAACTTAGCATTATAAGATCTATTACTATTAAAAGCCCTCCAACTTTCAGGCACTTCAGTCTTTCCACCCCTCATATATGAATTATAAGGATGTATTTCTTCTCTCAAAATAAAAGTCCAACCACATTGAGTTTGTGTTAAATCCTGAGAAATACCATTCCTTAACTCGTAAACAAATACAGAATAACCAACTTCTTCATTCCAAGTCTCTATAGCTTCAATTGAAGCGTAAATATCTGAATCACTTAAAGTATTGGAATCTAAATATATAACTATAGGAAAATGTTTAGATTCCCAATATATTTCAGACCCAATTTCTTCACTAACTTGTAATCCTCTAGAAAAATTAGAAGCTCCACCACATCCGCTACTAAATATAGCTATAATTAAAAACAATAAAGAATAAATTAATAAAACTTTAATAATTAATTTTTCTCTACTCTTATTCATCTTACATTAATAATCCTTTCTCCCCTAATACTTAATATATTAATTAATAAAACTACCATCATCTTGAGTTTTATGTAATTTATTTAAAGATTCATCATCTATAGAATCCGCAATCTGATTTAAAACATCATTAACCATGACAGAACACTTATATTGTACTTCTTGGTATACCTTACCAGCGTAAACATCTATCTCTTTTTTACTCTCTATTACAAAACTTTTAACATCCTTATAGAAAAAATACTTTTGTAATAACCCAACTAAAAACCCTATAAGCATAGATATTATAACTAATGCAAATAAAGAAGATAATACTAATAATTTATAAATTAAATTTACAGGAATATTCAGAAGATAATCCATTATATATACTCCAAACACTATTCTCTTTAGTTAATACTTAACTATAAAATACTTTTGTATTCTTATATATACATAAATACTTATTAGAGTTTATAATACTTTTATAAGTATTTATATATTTATATAAGTATTTTAAGAACATACTTATAAATAATCTTAAGAAAGAGTTTTTATATCCTATCCTTGGTCAGTGACCAAGTTAACAAGGAAATACAGGATGTCAATAGGTAGATATAAATATAATGCAAAAAAGTACATGTAGTTATAT
>JBEPXG010000030.1:0-10069 GCA_041642015.1 Halanaerobiales bacterium | reverse complement strand
AGGGAACGATAGTATATACTACTAGTCCCCTTCATGATGTAGAGCATTATATAGAAACAGCCAAAGAAGTAGAAAAGATGGGTGCAGATTCATTGTGCCTTAAAGATATGGCAGGTCTATTAGCTCCATTTGAAGCATATAACTTAATTAAAAAGTTAAAAAAAGCAATTGATATACCTATTCAACTTCATGCCCATAATACTACGGGTTTAGGTTCGATGACATATCTTAAAGCAGTTGAAGCTGGTGTTGATATTATTGATACTGCTTTATCTGCATTGGGTTCAGGAAGTTCACAACCTCCAACAGAACCATTTATATATACATTAAGAAATAGTGAGTATGATACGGGTATTGATTTTGATAAAGCAAATGAAATAAATGAATATTTCAGGAGTATTAGAGATGATAAAAAAGAATTTTTAGGTTCTTTTGGTGTAGATCCGAGAGTATTGAAAAGTCAAATACCTGGTGGAATGTTATCTAACTTAAGAAATCAGCTTAAAGATCAAAATATGTTTGATAAATATGATGAAGTTTTAGAAGAAGTTCCTAAAGTAAGAAAAGAGATGGGATACCCACCTTTAGTTACACCGACTAGCCAGATTATTGGTATACAAGCTGTTTTCAATGTGGCAACTGGTGAGAGATATAGTGTTGTTTCAAAAGAAATTAAAAACTATATGAAAGGTGAATACGGTACTCCTCCCGGTCCAATTGATGAAGAATTAAAGAAAAAAATATTAAAAGGTGAAAAAACTATTGAAGGCAGATATGCAGATCAACTTGAACCTGCTTTAGATAAATACCGAAAAGAGATTGGACAATATATTCAAAAAGAAGAAGATGTTTTAACTTATGCACTGTTTCCTTCAGTTGCAAAAGAATTCTTTAAAAACAGAGAGTGATTGGTATAAGGAGGTATAAATTTGGACTTAAGTAACAAAAACAAAGTAAAATTAGAAAAATTAAATAATGATAAGGTTGAAAGATTATTAGAATTTGCTGTTAAGTTATGCAAACCTGAAAAAGTATCAATAATTAACGATAGCAAAGAAGATATTAACTATGTTAGAGAACTTGCATTAGAAACCGGTGAAGAAAAGTCACTTGATATGGAAGGCCATACATATCATTTTGATGGATATAATGATCAGGCCCGAGACAAAAAAAACACAAAATACCTAATCGAAGAAGATCTTGATTTAGGTTTAGATATTAATACAGTAGATAGAGAAGAAGGTTTGGAAGAAATTTTTAGTTACTTAGATGGAAGCATGAAAGGAAAGGAAATGTTAGTAAGATTTTTCTCTTTAGGACCTAACCAGTCTGATTTTAGTCTTCCAGCAATGCAGATTACTGATTCAAGTTATGTAGCCCATAGTGAAGATATACTTTATCGACAAGGATATCAAGATTTTGTAAACTTAAATGGGTCAGAAGATTTTTTCTTTTTCCTACATTCAGCAGGAAAATTAGAAAATGGAGTAAGTGCTGAAATTGATAAACGAAGAATATACATTGATCTTAAAACCGAACGTGTATTTTCTGTAAATAACCAGTATGCTGGAAATAGTTTGGGATTAAAAAAATTAGCATTTAGATTAGCTATAAGAAAAGCTGTTAAAGAAGGCTGGATGGCAGAACATATGTTTATTTCAGGAGTAAATGGTCCTGGTGACAGAAAGACATACTTTACAGGGGCATTTCCAAGTAGCTGTGGAAAAACAAGTACGGCAATGATTCCAGGCCATACAATTGTAGGGGATGATATTGCATATTTAAAAATCAAAGATAATGATGTAAAGGCAGTTAATGTAGAAAATGGTGCCTTTGGCATAATTAGAGATGTAAATCCAGATGATGACCCTGTTATATATAAAACTTTAACTACACCACGTGAACTAATATTTTCTAATGTGTTAGTCAAAAATGGTAAACCTTATTGGCTAGGAATGGGAAAAGAACTTCCCGAAAAAGGTATAAATTTTTCAGGTGTATGGTATAAAGGTAAAAAGGATAAAAATGGAAATGAGATTCCGCCAGCACATAAAAATGCTAGATATACAATAAAGATAAGTGACCTTGAAAATTGTGATGAAAATTATGATAATAAAAACGGGGTTCCAGTTAAAGGTATGGTTTTTGGTGGTAGAGATTCTGATACATCTGTACCAGTTGCTGAGACATTAAATTGGCAGCATGGTGTTTTTATGGCATCTTCATTAGAATCTGAAACAACTTCAGCTACATTAGATAAACAAGGTGAAAGAAAACATAATCCAATGGCAAACTTAGACTTTTTATCTGTACCAATTAGTGATTATATTGATAATTATCTTGAATTTGGTAAAAAAGTTAAAAATGAACCCGGTATATTTACTGTAAACTACTTTTTAAAAGACCAAGAGTCAGGTAAATATCTAAATGGAATGTTAGATAAAAAAATATGGATGCTTTGGATGGAAAAAAGAGTTCATGGAGAAGTAGATGCAATTAAATCACCCATAGGTTATCTACCATATTATGAAGACCTAAGACAGTTATTTACTAGATATTTAAGTATTGATTATACTGAATTAAGTTATGTCGAACAGTTTTCAATAAGAATTGAAAATTATTTATCTAAGTTCCAAAGGATAAAAGGGGCTTTTTCAGGCATTTCTAAGTTACCTGAAGAATTTGAAACTGAACTAAATATGCAAATTAAAAGATTAAAAGATGCACGTAAAAAATATAGTGACAGTGAAATTTCACCATTTAAATTAAGAAATTATTAAGGAGGTTATTCAGATTGGAATTATCAAAAAGAGCAAAAAAAATTACTGCTTCATGAATATTTGCGATTCTTGCCAAAGCTAATAAATTAAAGGCAGATGGAGAAGATATAGTAAGTTTTGCAGCTGGAGAGCCTGATTTCGATACTCCAGAATTTATTTGTGATGCAGCCAGAGAAGCTTTAGAAATTGGTTTTACTAGATACACTGCAGCTTCAGGTTATGAAGACTTAAAAGAAGCTGTTGTTCAAAAACTTAAAAGAGATAATAATTTAGATTATAATAAAGATCAAGTAATTATATCTAATGGTGCTAAACACTCTCTTTTTAATACATTTCAAGCAATTTTAAACCCAGGTGATGAGGTAATAATACCAGTTCCTTACTGGCTCACTTATCCTGAAACAGTGAAAATGGGTGGAGGAACCCCCGTGTTTTTAGAAACTGAAGAAAAAAATGGTTTCAAAATCAATATTGATAAATTTAAGAATATGATAAATGAGAATACAAAGGCTTTAATCTTGAATAGCCCGAGTAATCCAACTGGAAGTATTTATGCAAAAGAAGAATTAGAAGAAATAGCTAAGGTAGCTGTAGATAATGAAATAATTGTAGTTTCAGATGAAATCTATGAAAAGATTGTTTATGATGGTAAAGAATATATTAGTATTGCTTCATTAAATGATGATATTAAAAAATTAACTATTGTAATCAATGGTGTATCTAAAGCCTATGCAATGACAGGATGGCGAATTGGTTATGCAGCTGGTCCGAAAGAAATTATCGATATTATGTCTAGTATTCAAAGTCATTCAACTTCAAACCCCAACTCAATTGCTCAATATGCAAGTAATAAGGGACTACGTGGAGACCACAGCTTTATGGATGTTAGAAAAAACAAATTTGTAGAACGCAGAGATTATATGTATGAAAAGATAAATTCTATTGAAGGGCTATCTTGTTTAAAGCCAGGTGGAGCGTTTTATATTATGATGAATATTAGTGAAGCACTTAATAAGTCAATAGATGGTAATAGAGTAGAAGACTCATTTAGTTTTGCTGATAACTTATTGGAATATAAAAAAGTAGCTGTAATTCCAGGGGTTGCTTTTGGAGCAGATGACTATATTAGATTATCATATGCTAATTCATTAGAAAATATTGAAAAAGGTTTAAGTCGTATAGAAGAATTCATAAATGAATTAGAGTAAATTAAATACATTTGATTATTGAAATTAGCTATTGATAAATAAAATTAGTAAGTCTATAACAAGCAATGTTTGAGTAGATTTATCAAAAAGGTTGATTAAATAGTTTAAGAAACTAATGTAAAAATCAAGATGATATTAAAAATATTAATTAGTTTCAAGACATAAAGTAAAGACTAAAATTAAATAGTTATTTTTGAAAAAATATATTATTAAAGAATATCCCTATGGTTTTACTATAGGGATATTTTTATTATATAGGAAAGTAATAGCATGTTATGAAGTTGACATTAGAATATAGAAGCCTGGTAACACTATTAATAGGTTAAACTAAACTTTTACTATTGAGATGTTATTACTTTCTTTATAAGGTTAGGTGTTTAAGTTTTCTCAGATATGCGAATATAGTCATTTTAGATTAGAATTTTTTGTTTATAAAAACCAAATATTTTACTAAAAAACATACTTAGTACAGTATGTTTTTGTTTTTTTAACAGGAAAACTTTAATTTATAGTTAATGTGTATTAGTAAGTTCATGAAATTTTAATATAAATATGAAGTAGATGGAGATATTTTTATAAAAATTAAAATTTTGGTTCTTACAACCATCTCTGCTTTTTACAATAAAATAACTAATAAAGGTGGTAAGAAATGGATTACACGCACAGTCTATTAGACATACAAAATTGGATGGTAGTACATCATAAAAGTTATAAAGTAATATTTATAATAGGCCTTTTACTCCTTTTTATATTCTTAATACATACTTTTACAGAAAAGTATAGGATACCAAGTGTTGCTGGTTATGTAATTATAGGAACTTTATTTAGTGCAAGTTTGGTTGAACAAATTCCTTTTTTTAATTTGGAGTTTATAGAATGGTATACATATTTAATAAATTATTTTACTTTTGTAACAATTCTTGCAGTATCTTTTATTTCTTTTACTATTGGCACATCTCTTTCATTTAAAATTCTTAAAAAATTAGAATTAGAATTCACATTGATTATTCTTTTTGAATCAATAGGAGCATTTGTGTTAGTTACGATGAGTATGTTATATATAGGGAAACCACTATATTTAGCTATATTATTGGGAGCTTTTGCTACAGCAACAGCACCAGCTGCTACTGTTATGATCTTAAAAGAATATGGTGTTCAAGGAGATTATTCAGCTACTTTAATGATTGTTTTAGCTTTAGATGAAGCTTTAGCTTTAGTTATTTTTAGTTTTATTGAGCCAATATCTTTAATAACTGTAGATCCAGCTCAAAGTTTAAATATAATAAATGGATTTTTAATTCCAGCAGTAAAGATTATTACAGCAGCCGGATTAGGATTACTAATTGGGTATTTTGCGCAGAGATATATTAGTTTCGAACATTCAAAAAAACAAAAACTTTTTTTAATCCTTTTAACAGTTGTTGGTGGTTCAGCTTTGACAATAGCATTACATATTTCTCCATTAATTTATAATCTGTTTGTAGGAGTTGCATTTTGCAACTTTGCCAAAAGACATATCGGTGTTGCTGACTTAATTGATACTATTACTATGCCATTATATGCAATTTTTTTTATATTAGCAGGTACAAAAATTCAAATAACAAATATTTTTACCAGTTCATTTATGATTATTGCTATAATCTATACTTTAGCAAGGTTAGCTGGTAAGATTGGGGGCTCATCATTAGGTGCTAGATTAGCAAAAGCCCCAAAAAGTGTTCGAAAATATATAGGGTTTGGTTTGATGCCCCAAATTGGAGTAGCATTAGATCTTGCATATGTAGTACAAAGAGATTTTGCACATATTACAAATACTGAAGTGGATGTTGCAGTAATTATTTTTAACATAATACTATTCACCAGTTTGTTTACTGAGATAACTGGGTCATTTGCTACAGAATATGCATTATATAAATCTGGTGATTTAATAAATGATGATTATGAAGAGTAGATCTCATCCTAACTTGAAATATGTAAAATTTAGATAGGAAGCAGGAATTATTGAGTTTGAAATAGAATAGAGACCTTATATCTTAACCAAATAAGTTAGTTTCTTATGAAAAATATTTTTATAGAAAAAGAACTCACAACGGTAACCGCAAATGGTCTATAGTTTTTCATATTTTTTAGAGATACACATGTAAATCATTGAAAATAATACGTCAAAATGAGTTTAATAGTTAGATCTAAGTTAATTAAATGACTAGTGTACAAACATATTTTATCACAACAATAGAAATTCAATTGGATCATTAAATGATAGTTTTCAGATTTTTTTATTTTGTTTTAAATTCTAAATAATTTTAGCCCTAAGAATTTATTGGTTATGTTTAAGAAATTAATAATTATGGAGTTAAGCATACTTTTTCAATTGTCAAGGGGGGGACTTTTTTATAAAAGCTTTTTAACTATACAAAGAAATATATTCACTCGTTTACATTTTAACATAATATAAATTAATAAAACCAAGTTAAATAATTTAATTTGTTAGAAGCTTAGTGATAAAGAAGGGAGTATTTATATGGCAAAAATAAAAAAAAGAAGTTTGGGGAAGACAAAAATAAAAAGTTTTCCTATAGGTTTTGGTGGGATACCAATTCAAAGGCTAAGTAAAAAGGAAGCAGTTAAAGTAATTAGAACAGCTGTTAATTTGGGAATTAATTTTTTTGATACTGCAAGAGCTTATTCAGATAGTGAAGAAAAAATAGGGGAAGCCATAGAAGATATTGATAAAAAGATATACTTATCTTCTAAGACTAAAGCTACAAATAAAAAAGAAGCCTTAAATGATGTTGATATAAGCTTAAAAAAGTTGAATGTAGAAAAGATTGACCTTTATCATTTACATAATATTAGTGATGATAAAAAATACAAGAGAGCTGTATTAGATAAAGATAGTGCGCTTTCGGGATTAAAGGAAGCACAAAAGCAGGGTAAAATTGAATATATAGGTATTACTGGGCATTCAATCGAGTTATTGAAGGAAGCGTTAGAAAGCGGCGAATTTTCAGTGACTATGTTTTGTTATAATTTTATTGAAAATGAATGTGAAAATAAATTTATAGAATTTTGTGAAAACAATAATGTTGGTATGTTAGCAATGAAACCTTTTGCTGGTGGGAGATTAAATAATGCGAGCATTAATTTAAAATATATATTACAACAGCCAAATATTATTCCAATTCCTGGTATGGAAAAAGTTGCAGAAGTTAATGAAAATGTATATATTGCTAAAAATAGTTATAAGTTTAAAGAAAAAGAAAAAGAATTAATTAAAGAATTTAAAGAAAGTTTAGGTAGTAAATTTTGTAGAAGATGTGGATACTGCCAACCTTGTTCGGAAGGTGTTAATATATCTGTAGTTTTAAGATCAGAATCCTTTATAAATAGGATGCCCCAAAGCCAGTTAAATAACAAAATTCACTGGTCTTACAAAGCGTTAAAATCTGCCCATCAATGTATTAATTGCGGTAAATGTATTGAAAAGTGTCCATACAATCTACCTATTCCAGAGTTAATTGAAGAGAATATTAAAATAATTAAAAAATATTATGAAAAAGATTCAGTATAGATATAGTTTTATAAATTACTAAGTGGTTTTGACTTTAACTTATTATAAATATATATTAAAGAAGGGATATTATGGAATTTAGAGTTGAAAAAGATAGTATTGGAGAGGTTAAAGTATCAAAAGAAGTATATTATGGAGCTCAGACTCAAAGAGCTTTAAATAATTTTGCAATTAGTAAAGAAAAGATACCTGTAGAATTAATAAAAGCATATGTGGTTGTAAAAAAAGCGGCAGCTTTGGTAAACAATGAATTAAAATTACTTGATGATTATAAGAAAGACCTGATAATACAAACTTGTGATGAAATTATAGGTGGTAAACTTAAGGACCAATTTCCTATAGGAGTTTGGCAGACTGGTTCAGGTACTCAGACAAACATGAATGTTAATGAAGTAATTAGTAATAGGGCTATTGAAATAGCAGGAGGAAAAAAAGGAAGTAAAAATCCCATACATCCTAATGATCATGTAAATATGTCTCAATCAACTAATGATACATTCCCCACTGCAATGAATATATCGTCAGTAAAATTAATTGAAAGTTCTTTAATGCCATCACTAAAAAAAATGAAAAAAGCTTTACATAATAAATCTATTGAATTTGAAGAATATATTAAAGTAGGAAGAACACATCTAATGGATGCAACTCCAATAACTTTGGGACAAGAGTTTTCTGGATATGTAAGTCAAATAGATCATGGTATAAAAACTTTGGAAAATTCTCTATTACATCTAAAAGAACTAGCGATTGGAGGCACAGCAGTTGGTACTGGACTTAACACTCCTGTTGGTTATTCTGATTTAATGGTTAATAAGATTTCAAAACTAACTGGAATAACTTTTGTAAAAGCTAATAACAAATTTGAAGCAATAGCTTCTCATGATGCTATAGTAGAAGCCAGTGGAGCATTAAAGACTATAGCAACAAGTTTAATAAAAATTGCAAATGATATTAGATGGCTTTCTTCAGGACCTCGATGTGGAATAAATGAAATTAAAATACCAGCAAATGAACCGGGTAGCTCAATTATGCCGGGCAAAATAAATCCTACTCAAGCAGAAGCTTTAATTCAAAGTTGTTTTCAAGTTATAGGCAATGATAATACGATTACCATTGCTGGATCTTCAGGGAGCTTTGAGTTAAATGTATGTAAACCTCTTATTATTTATAACTTTATTCAAAGTATTAAAATATTATCTGACGCATCCCTTTCTTTTACAGAAAATTGTATTAACGGTATTGAGGCTAATAAAAAAATGATGGAACATTATCTTAAAAACTCTTTGATGTTAATAACAGCATTAAGTCCGATTATAGGTTATGATAAAGCAGCTAAAATAGCTGAAAAAGCTTATAATGAAGATAAGACTTTAAAAAAAGCAGCTATTGAATTGGGTTATTTAACTGAAGAAGAATTTGATAAACATGTTAGACCAAAAAGAATGATAAAACCAGGTATATAAAATCATTAATTTATAATAGTTCATGCGAATCAATTTTATCCTTGTAAGAACAGTTTAAAATTTATTTATATTAAAGACCTTGTATCATTAATATACAGGGTCTTGTATTGTTTAGTATGTGCTCTTTTACGATAATCATGGTGAGTTAAAAGTTCTGTCAATGAGATATGATTAAGATATTACTTTGACAACTCTATTTATATTTGATATGCCAACAAGTTTTATAATAGAAATAAGTTGATATGGTGACAATTTTTCAAACAAAAAGCGGTTAGCTAATTAGATGATTGCTCGTGTATATTATACTAAAATCAATACATAAAATTATTTTGTTATTTAAAAAATATTGATATTCAACTATTAATAATGGTAAAATACATTTTATATTAATTAGGAGGGATTTAAATGGAAAAAGGTAAATCAGCAAATCGGAATTTTAATTGGCAGGTACTAATAATTATTACTTTGGGAGGAATTATTGCTGGATTATATAGAAATGGGGTAATGACTTTATTACCTTTCATACAAGAAGAATTTGGATTATCTCGAACACAGGTAGGCCTCTATTCTACATTTTTGTATTTCAGTTCTACATTATTTGCTGTTTTAACTGGTAAAATAGCAGATTATTGGGGAGTAAAACGTAGCATGTTTTGGGGACTCTTATTAATGGGCTTATTTATTTTAATGCATTCTTTTGCTTCGGGTTATTTGATTATAATGATTTATGCAACTATGACAGGTTTAGGATTGAGCATAATACTACCTGCAAGTAGCAAATCAATAACTGAATGGTTTTCTGGTAAAAACCACTCAACTCTTATGGGGATAATGACTTTAGGATTACCATTAGGAGGAGTAGTAGGTTCTGTTTTTCTACCCTGGCTTGGAGATTTGTATGGTTGGCGTATGGGAACTATTGTAATGGGGCTTTTATTCTTTGTAAGTTCTCTTTTATTTAAATTATATTATATTGATAAACCAAGTAAAAGCAAAACTACTACTAAAAATAAGCAAAATATATTTATTATTTTTAATGAGATATCA
>JBEPXG010000029.1:0-10243 GCA_041642015.1 Halanaerobiales bacterium | reverse complement strand
CAAGCTCTTCCATTTTATCTTCTAGTTGTTTGATATATTTTAAAGCACTTCGGGGAGGAGTATCTCTCCCATCTAATATTGCATGAACATATACTTCATCTATTTTAGCTGTTTTAGCCATTTCTAATAATCCGAATAAGTGTTCTATATGACTGTGTACTCCACCATCAGATAAAAGTCCCATTAAGTGAAGAGCACTTTTATTGTCTTTTACTTTTTGGATAGCATTTTGAATTACATCATTTTCTAATATAGTTCCATCTTGGACTGCTTTTGTTATCCTAGTATATTCTTGTGGTACAATCCTACCTGCTCCCAAGTTTAAATGACCTACTTCAGAGTTACCCATCTGTCCTGGGGGTAGACCTACATCTTCACCTGAAGCTTGGATTAATGAATTAGGATATTCTTTACGCAGTTTATCTAAAAATGGAGTATCTGCATTTTTTACAGCGTTTTTTTCTACCTGTTCTGACTCACCATAACCATCTAAGATGATTAAAGCAAGTGGTTTAGGACGATTCATTAGCACACCTCCTATTCTGTTGTGCTATTTTTGATTTTACTTTACTGCTTTTTTTACTATTTCAGCAAATGAGTCTGCTGAAAGACTTGCTCCACCAACTAAAGCTCCATCAATATCGCTTTCAGCCATAAATTCTTCTATATTATGTGGTTTAACACTACCACCATATTGTATTCTTACATCTTCAGCTGCTTCAAGGTAGTCTGTTTCAATTACATCTCTTATATAACTAATTACTTGATTGGCTTGTTTTGCTGAAGCAGATTCACCAGTTCCGATTGCCCATAATGGTTCATAGGCAACTACAGCTTGGCTTACCTGTTTTTGATTTAATCCTTTTAATGCTTTTCTTACCTGTTCTTCGACAACTTCTCTGGTCTCTTTTGCTTTTCTTTCTTCAAGACTTTCACCGACACAGATTATAGGTTTTAGACCATGTTCATAAGCTGATTGTACTTTTTTATTTACTTGTTCATCTGTTTCATTATAGTATTCTCTTCTTTCAGAGTGGCCTATAATTATATATTCTACACCCAGTTCTTTTAACATAACTGGAGAAACATCTCCTGTATATGCACCACTTTCTTCCCAGTGCATGTTTTGCCCACCAACTTTAATATTACTGTCTTTAGCTATTTCTACTACATCAGGTAGATCAATATCTGGAGGACAAACTCCAACTTCAACATCTTTAACATCTTTAACAAGTTCTTTTAATGAACTCACTAGTTCTTTTGCTTCAGATATTGTTTTATTCATCTTCCAGTTACCTGCAATAAATGGTTTACGCATTATTTTATTACCTCCCATTATTTTAGATCATCTAAAGCTTCTACTGCTGGTAAGGGTTTTCCTTCAAAAAATCTTAAGGAAGCTCCACCACCTGTAGAAACATGTGTCATTTTATCTATCAAACCAGCTTTTTTAACAGCAGCGGCGGATTCTCCTCCACCGATCACTGTCTTACCATCAGTTTCTGCTAATGCCTTAGCAATCTCATTGGTCCCTTTGGCAAATTTATCAAACTCAAATACACCAATAGGTCCATTCCAGATAACAGTTTTTGCATTTTTAATTATTTTTGTATACTCTTTTATAGTTTGTGTACCGCCACTATCAAGAATCTGCCAATCATTAGGAACTTCACTTACTAAAACTTCTTTAGCTTGTGCATCTTTATCGAACTTATCTGCAATTATTACATCTTTAGGTAAAAGCAGTATAACATTTTTTTGTTGTGCTTTTCTGATTAACTCATTTGCAACTTCAAGTTTATCATTTTCAACTAAAGAATTACCCACTTCATAACCCTGGGCTTTTAAAAATGTATTTGCAATTCCACCACCAGTTAAAATATAGTCAACTTTATCAAGGAGGTTTTCAATAACAGAAATCTTTCCTGAAATTTTTGCTCCTCCCATTATTGCTACAAAGGGATGTTCTGGATTATCCATAACATCTCCTAAGGCATTTAATTCTCTCATTAAAAGAAACCCTGCTGCTGATGGTATGTAATCAGTAACACCTACTGTAGAAGCATGTGCTCTGTGTGCTGCACCAAAAGCATCAAGAACAAAAATATCTGCATTTTCTGCTAGTTTTTCTGCAAACTCCGGATCGTTTTCTTTTTCACCTTTATAAAATCTGGTGTTTTCTAATAAAAGTACTTCACCTGTTTTCATCTCTTCAACTGCCTGTTTTACTTCATTACCAATACAGTCATCAACCTTTTTAACATTTTTCTTTAATAGGTTTGCTAATTCTTTTCCAACTGGATCCATTTTGAACTTTTCATTTACTTCACCTTTTGGTCTTCCAAGGTGTGACATTAGTATAACTTTAGCATCTTCATTTATTAAATACTTTATTGTAGGTAAAGCTGCTTCTATTCGATTTGTATCAGTTACTTTTCCATCTTCAAGTGGTACATTGAAATCCACTCTTACTAGTACTCTCTTATTTTTGAAATTATAGTCTTTAAGTGATTTTTTCAAGTAAAACACCTCCAATTACAGTGTTAAAAAGGGGTTAAAGACAAGATGCTTTAACCCCATTTGTTTTGCCTTATATTATAGTCCTAATTTTTTCATCTTAACTGCAAAATCATTTAATCTTTGTGCATAACCCCATTCGTTGTCATACCAGGATAAGATTTTAACCATATTACCCTGAATAACTTTTGTATAGTTAGCATCATAAATTGAAGAATGAGGATTTCCAATAATATCTCTGGAAACAATTGGTTCTTCATTATATGCTAAAATGCCTTTCATTTCACCTTCTGCATATTCTTTCATAACTTTATTTACTTCTTCTTCAGTTACATCTTGTTTTAAGGTAACTACAAGATCAATTAAAGAACCAGTAGGAGTCTGAGTTCTAACTGCCATACCATCTAATTTACCTTCAAGTTTTGGTAAAACAGTTGTTGTTGCTACTGCAGCACCTGTTGTTGTTGGAACAATATTTTCTGCTGCTGCACGACCTCTAGTAATCTTTTTCCATTTAAATGGTCCATCTAATAACTTCTGACTTGATGTATAGGAGTGAATTGTAGTCATAAGTCCTTTTTCAATACCAAATTCATCATCTAAGATTTTAGCTATTGGTGATAGACAGTTTGTTGTACAAGAAGCATTTGATACAACATTGTGCTTAGCTGGATCATACTTCTCATCATTAACACCTAATACAACAGTTATATCTTCATTTTTAGCTGGAGCAGAAATTATTACCTTTTTAGCTCCTGCTTCAATGTGTTTTTTAGCATCATTTGCATCTGTAAATAGTCCAGTTGATTCATAAACTACCTCAATTCCTAATTCACCCCAAGGTAGATCTGCTGGATCTTTTTTATTAAATATCTTAATTTCTTTACCATTTACAATAATTGAATCATCTGTATGATCTATTTCACCATCAAATGTACCGTGATTAGAATCATATTTAAGTAAGTAGGCTAATATTTGTGGTTCAACTAAATCATTAATAGCTACAAACTCAATTTCAGGATTATCAATAGCACCTCTTAAAGCTTTTCTTCCTATCGCACCAAAACCATTAATTGCAACTTTTACACTCATCTTTATTCCTCCTTATTTATTTATAATTATATTTTGATTTAATTAACATTAATGTTACTTATTAAACAATTATTAATTTATTTTTAATCTTCCACCTCCTTGATCGATATTATCTCTCTTGCAGTCAGTTCGTCTGTTATCAGTATATCATGATATTTATTAGATACAACTGAAATAATAGCTTTTGCCTTATCAACTCCACCTGCAACAGCAATTACTTTTTCTATATTTTTTAAATCAGCCATACTTACACCTACACTAGCTGTTGAATAAACAACCTCTCCTTTTTGATTAAAGTATAGGCCGAAAGCTTCAGCAGTTGCTTTTCTTTCCTTAAGTTTATCTTTTTCTTCATGATTCATATCTCTTCTAGAAGACATCATATCTGCTGTTCCAATTCCGTGAACTAAAATATTAGCTTTTTGTAAAAGATCTAAAGTCTTTTTAATAGAAGGTTCATTTGTTATCATAGCCAAACTTTCTTTGGTTAAATCATCCGGTATATGAAGCAACTTATATTGGCCACCTAATTTTTTTGCTATTTTTGAAGCAATTGTATTAGCTTGAATTTCTACCTTTTCTCCCAAACCACCTCTACCGGGTAAAACAGTTACATTAATTGGTTCTTCTAAATAAGCCATTGTTTCTGCTACTTCAGCAAGGGTGGATCCACCGGTAACAGCAATTATGTCTCCATCTTTAATTATTTCTTTTAAAAATCTTGAAGTAAATCTACCGATTTCTTTGTTAATGATTTCTGAATCCTTATCAACCGGTACTATCATAACTTTATCTATATCCAGAATTTTTTCAATTCTTTTTTCTATATTAGCAATATCTTTAATCTCTTTCATATATCTATCAAGTTCGTGTAAAAAATCCTCTCCATTTTCTGTAATTATAGTACCACCTTTAGTAATTTTTATATATCTTTTATCATACAGAAAATCAAGATGTTTTCTTACACTTCTGATACTTAAATCAAGTTTGCGTGCTAAAGACCTTCGACCAATCGGCTGATGGTTAAAAATCTCTTTTAGTATATTATATCTTACTTCAGCAATATTTATCAATTCAGGGACTAGCTTTTTTTGTATTTTTAACAAATAGTTCATCTAATCCCTCCTATTTTCGGGATTAATTTGTCCGCGCGGAACATTTTTGTCCCGGGATGATTATAATAATATATTTGTTTCCAATTATACATATTATATATACTTCTTATAAGTCCTGCTTTTTAAATACTATATTTTTTCTTCCTTTTAACCGAAGATACAATCCCAAGTTCATTTCTATACTTAGCTATTGTTCTTCTTGATAGTTTTAAGTTATGATTTGCTTCTAAAAGGTTTGAAATTGCACTATCAGATAATGGTGAACCTTTATCTTCATTTTTAATTAAATCAATTATTATAGCCTTAATACTTACGGTCGAAATATCATTAACTCCTCCACTGAAAAAGAATTTAAAGTCAAAGATTCCACGAGGAGTTTGAATATATTTATTGTCTGTTGCTCTACTAACGGTTGATTCATGCATTTCAATTTCATCTGCTATATCCTGCATTGTTAATGGTTTTAAGTATTTTATACCATCATCTAAAAAGGATCTTTGTTTTTTAGATATTGTTTTTGCAATTCGATAAACCGTCATTCTTCTTTGTTCAATACTTTTTATTATCCATAACGCTGATTTGAACTTTTTTTCTAAATAATCATAAGTATCGTCTTTATTACATTTCTGCATTACTTCATAATAGTAAGGGTTAATTCTAAGTAATGGTGAAGCTTTATCATTTAAAACAATCACATATTCATCATTTACCTTTTTTATTACAATATCTGGCATTATATACTGTGTTTTTTTATGATCAGCAACTAAAGATGCTGGTTTTGTTGTTAATCTGTTTATGATCTGTAATGTATCTGTTAATCTCTTTTTTTTCCAGCCAGTTTTTTTAAGAATCTTATTAAAGTCCTCAGTAACAACTAAATCAAGGTGTTTCCCTATTATCAGTTCAGCATCATTTGTATCTATATCCATCTGTTTAAGTTGACTTAGATAACATTCTTTAATATTAGTTGCAGCAATACCTGCCGGCTCCAACTGTTGTATTTTATTGATAATCCTTTTTACATGTTCTGTACTTTTATCTATTTCATTAGCAATGTCATCTATAGAGGTAGATAAAAGTCCTCTTTCATCAAGATTACCTAAGATATATTTTCCATCTTCAATTTCATCATTATCTAGTACTTCATAAAGCTGATTTTCAAGATATTCTAAAAGATTAGGGTGATAGGTAACCATATTTTCATAGTTGAAGTCTTCCTGGTTATAGTTACTTCCATAACGATAACTCTGATATTGATTTTTTATTCTGTCATCTAGATGATTTTCATTTTCATCATATCTCTCCAAAAGTGGATTGTCTTTCATTTCTTCTTCAAGATAATCTTTTAGTTCCATACTTGAGTATTGAAGAAGTTTTATTGCCATCTGAAGTTTTGGAGTCATGACTAATTCTTGTTTTTGTTCTAGATCTACGCTTAAATTAAGAGCTAGATCCATTTTTTCCACTCCTTATCTTTCGAGCGACTTCTTTCAATCGCCTAATCCTATTATATACACCCGATTTACTTAGTTTGGGTTTTAACATTTCACCCAGTTCTTTTAGACTTGAATAAGGGTTATTTTTTCTTAGTATAGCAATTTCTCTTAAACTTTCAGTTAAATTATCAAGCCCTTTTTCTTTTTCAATTAGTTTTATATCTTCAATCTGTTCCATTGCTGCTTTTACAGTTTTATCTAAATTCGCTGTTTCACAGTTCACTCTTCTATTAACTTGATTTTTTATATCTTTAAAAACCTGCATATTTTCCAGTTTTAAAAGTGAATTATATGCTCCCATTAAATTTAACATTGTTGCGATATCATCATATTTTTTTAGATAGATTACCTCTTTATTTTTATGTTCAGTTAGATGAGGATCTAAATCAAACTCTTTCATTAGTTCAATAATCTCTTCTGCGTGTGTTTTATGATCACACCTTATTTCAAGATGATATTGCGCTTTAGGTTTATTTACAGAACCCCCTGCTAGAAATACTCCCCTTAGATATGCCCTTTTTGATTCACGATCATTTTTTATCCAATCTGCAACAGTAAACATAATACTGTGAGATTTATTTAATATACCTAAGTTTTCTAAAAGCTCATATACACCTTTTTGAGGAGTGATATATAGTTCATACTTTTTTCTTTTTGTTAAATTGTTCTGTGTTACCCTTATTTCACTATCAAATTTATAATCTTCTTTTATATATTTATATACTCTTCTAGCTACATCACTGTGATAAACTCCAATCTTTACAGCAAGTTTACCAGAGGAGATCAATATTGAACCAGCCATCCTTATCAAGGCAGCTAACTCTGCCTGATGAGTATTTTCTTTTTCTATTTCAAGATGAGCTAATTCATGTTTTACATCATCAGAAAATGACATTTCTTTTTATCACCAACTTCTATATTAAAGATCAAAAAGTGTTTCTGCTAATTTATGTGGATCATGTCTTATATAGTCTTTTGATTGTAGTAGTTTACCTTCTACAATTTTAATATTTAATTTATTTAATTTATCTAAATCTTCTTTGACCGGATATGCTCCTTCTTCAGCATACTTTTCTAATAGTTTTTTATCACTACCATTTTTATTTATAATAATATAATCAAATATATCTTTACCTACATGATCATATACAGTTTTGATATGATCATAAGCAGTAAAACCAGTAGTTTCTCCAGGTTGGGTCATAACATTTGTAATAAATATCTTTTTAGCTTTGCTTTTTTTAATTGATTCAACCATACCCTTTACAAGTAGATTTGGTAAAAGGCTAGTATATAGACTACCAGGTCCAACTAAAATATAGTCAGCTTCTAAAAGTGCTTCTTGAGCTCTTTTAGTAATTTCTACATTACTTGGCTTTAGATATACTCCTTTTATACTTTTTTCAGTATTAGGGATCTCTGATTCTCCAATTATTTCAGTTCCATCTTCATAAAGTGCAGCAAGATTTACCTTTTCATTTGTTGAAGGTAATACCTTGCCTCGAATAGCTAGTACTTTTGATGACTCCTCAACTGCTTCTTCAAAGTCACCCAGTACTTCAGTCATTGCTGCTATAAAAAGATTTCCAAAACTATGTCCTCTAAGATCTCCAGCTTTATGAAAACGATATTGAAATAGATCTTCCATTAGTGGTTCTTTATCAGCTAATGCAACTAAACAGTTTCTAATATCTCCAGGTGGTAGTATATCTAATTCATCTCTTAGTTTTCCAGAACTTCCACCATTATCAGCTACTGTTACAATAGCTGTTGTATTACTGGTAAAATCTTTTATACCCCTAAGTAAGTTTGAAAGTCCTGTTCCTCCACCAATAGCAACCACATTAGGACCTTTTTGGAGCTGATTTTTCTTAAATAATACATTTACAAAATCATCATCTTTATATATTTCTTGATTTAATTTATCTACAAAACGGTTACCTGCATAAGTTAACATTGCTAAAGATGATATAATTAAAAGAATCCCGATTATCATATTAGTATAATACGGTAATGAGCCACTTAAGTTTGTACCTATTTCAAAAATCATTTTTATTATATAATCAACAACATTTATGTGTAACAAAAGAGCAATACCAGTAATGAGTAACAAAAATCCGATAATTCCTATAATGAACCATCTTTTTATACCCAGGCCTGGATAAAGCCACTTATATAATTTCATTTTAACACTTCCTATTTATTTATATCACGGTGATCAACCATTACTTTGTATCCTTTACTATCAAGTAATTCCTTCAATTTTAGTGCAGTTGTAACAGAACGATGATGTCCACCTGTACAACCAATAGCAATACTTAGATGACTCTTTCCTTCTTTTTCATATTCAGGAATCAAAAACTCAGTTAAATCAAAAAACTTTTTATAAAATCTTTTTGTTATCGGCCATTTTAGAATATAGTCCTTAACCTTATCATCTTTTCCAGTAAGGTCTTTTAAAGACTCAACATAATATGGATTAGCTAAAAACCTAACATCAAAGACCATATCAGCATCTAAAGGTATTCCGTATTTAAAACCAAATGAGATTATATTTATTGTTAAAGTTTCTAAGTTGTCATCTTTTTTTGTATACTCTCTTTTTAACTTTTGTTTAAGTTCTTTTATAGATATACTTGAGGTATCTATTATATTATGTGCTTTACCTCTTAGCTGTTCTAATTTTTTTCTTTCTTCTCTAATAGCATCTAATACTCTTCCCTCATTATCAAGGGGGTGTCTTCTTCTTGTTTCCTTATAGCGGTCAACTAAGGTTTTATCTGAAGCTTCTAGAAAAAGTATTTCATGATTAATTTGGTTTTCTTCTAGATAATTTAACTTTTCACTTAGATCATCAAAAAACTTACCACCTCTTATATCACAAACCACAGCAATCTTATTCATTTCTGAATGTAAACAAAGTTCAGCAAACTTTGATATTAATGCTGGTGGCAAGTTATCTACACAAAAGTAACCACTATCTTCAAAAAAGTTCAATGTAGTAGATTTACCGGCTCCAGACATTCCTGTTATCAAGATAAATTTCATTTAATTTACACTCCCATATTTCTATCCATTTTAATTTTATAATATTATATATAACTTGTAAAATGACTTTAGACTAAGATTGGAAAAACTTGTTTATAGATTTCAAACTCTGCAGGCAGTATCCCTGCACATTCACCATCTATATCAATTAAAACTCTTTCATTAGATTCTATAGAAACTTTTTTCCCTTTAAGATAATCTATCTTTTTATAATAAATATGTGTTCCTTTATATGCTCTATATAAATTTAATACTGTTTCAATCTTTGATAAGTTTCCTAAAACAGTGATATCAAAAATGCCATCATCTACTTCGGCTTCAGGAGCAATTATCATTCCTCCACCAAAATATTTTCCTAAACTTACCATTACACTGTTTAAAACATCATCTTTTATTACTTTATCATCTATTTTCAACTTCATCTTTTTATTATCATATTTGATTAAAGTTCTAATAACTCCATAAAGATATGTTAATAATCCCCCCATTATTTTAGAAGATTGATTAACAAATTCTACTGTTTCACCACCAATACCAACATCTGCAGTATTTATAAAATATCTTGATCTTTTAATATTATCAAAATCTAGATATGTTATTTTACCAATATCAACTTTCTTTATTTTATATCTTTTATATGTATCTATTATATCATTAATATTTTTAGTTAAATTAATAGATCTAATATAGTCTGAACCAGTACCCTGTGAAAATATTAAAAGAACTGCATTTTGATTTATCATCTTACCATTTTCATAAAATCCATTCAATACCTCATTAACTGTACCATCTCCACCTACAGCCATAATTGTTTTGTATCCCATTTTTAAGGCATCTTGTGTAAGTTTTATAGCATGTCCTGGATAATGGGTCATCTTTATTTCAAGATTAATACCAGCGTCAATAATTTTCTGCTTATGATCAGGCCATCTATGTTCAGTTTTTCCATTTGAAGATACTGGATTAACAATAGTG
>JBEPXG010000028.1:0-10404 GCA_041642015.1 Halanaerobiales bacterium | reverse complement strand
ATATTACAAATTCCCCCATCAACTATAAGGGGGATCTTTCCATTTAAATCATTATATACATGTTCTGCTTTTGTAGGGGATGGTAATCCGGATGAATTAGCACTAGGTGCGGCAAGTGGTGATTGAGCTTTCTTAATTAAAGCTAAAGCTACTGGATGTGAAGGCATTCTAACAGCAACTGTTTGAAGTGATGCAGTTGTGATATCAGGAACTATCTTACTTTTATTAAATATTATAGTTAAAGGACCAGGCCAAAAAGTATCAATGAGTTTTTCAGCAACTACTGGTATATCTGTATTAATTAAACTCAAAAGTTGTTTTTTGGTAGCAATATGCGCAATAAGAGGATTATCAGATGGTCTGCCTTTAGCTTCAAATATTTTCTCAACTGCATTGGAGTTCAATGCATTGGCACCCAATCCATATACTGTTTCAGTAGGAAAAGCAACTACTTCACCTTTTTTAATTAAATCAGCTGCTTTTTTTATCACAACAGTATTTTTAATATCTTTTATCATACCCTCTTTTATTAACTTTTCTTCTATTTTTAACACTTCAGTATTATACATTTTACTACCCCTTATAAGCTATTACAAAGCGGTCCTTATCAGCATAATCTTTTCTTACTTCCACATTTATAAAATCATTGTCCCTTAATAACTTTTCTACATCATCAGCTTGAGTATAGCCTATTTCAAAAGCTATCATACCTTTATCTTTTAACACCTGTCTAGCCTGTGGTATTAATTCTTTATAGAATTTAAGACCATCTTTACCACCATATAAAGCCTTTTTAGGTTCTTTTTTTACTTCAGGTGGTAATGTTTCCATCTCTTTTTCACTGATATAGGGTGGATTAGATACAACTAGATCAAGGTTTTTTATTTCCCTTTTTATTAAAGGATTTAATAAATCACCTTTAGATACTTTGAGTCTATCATCCAAACTAAATCTTTCAATATTTTGTTTAGTTACTTCAATTGCTTTTTTATCAATTTCTATCCCTAAAATTCTTGAATTTTTTAAATAGTGACCTAAACTTACTATTATAGCCCCACTACCTGTTCCAACTTCTACTATATTTATTTTCTCCATATCTTTTTCATCAAAGTAATCTATTAAATATTCTACTAATATTTCTGTTTCTGGTCTAGGAAGTAATACATTTTTATTTACATAAAAATCTAAAGACATAAATTCCTTATGACCAATTATATATGCAACCGGTATTCTTTTAGCTCTTAGTTTAATCATTTCTCTATATTTTTTTATTTCATCATCCTTTAGAGGATAATCAAAGTTTACATAAAGTTTTATTCTTTCCATATCAAGAAGCTCTGCAAGTAATACTTCTGCATCTAATCTTGGATTATCTATATTATTTTTTTCAAAATATTTTTCTGTATTAGCTAAAACTTCTTTAATATTCAAGTTTTTACACCTTCTCAAGTTTCTTTAATGTATCCTCTTCAATTAATGGTTCTACAACAACATCAAGATCACCATCAAGTATTTGTTCTAATTGATGTACTGTTAAATTAATTCTGTGATCACTAACTCTCCCTTGAGGGAAGTTATATGTTCTAATTTTTTCACTTCTCTGTCCAGTACCGATCTGACTTTTTCTAGCTTCTGCTCTTTCAGCTTGTTTTTCTTTCTCCATCTTCTCTTTTAACCTAGCTCTTAGAACTCTCATTGCTTTTGCCTTGTTTTTGTGCTGTGATTTTTCATCCTGGCATGATACAGTCAAATCAGTTGGCTCATGTGTGATTCTTACAGCTGAATCTGTTGTATTTACACTCTGTCCACCTGGACCACTAGAACGGAAATAGTCTATTCTAAGATCATTAGGATCAATTTCAATATCTACATCTTCAGCTTCAGGTAAAACAGCAACTGTAGCAGTTGAAGTATGAATTCTACCACTTGATTCTGTTGAAGGTACTCTCTGTACTCTATGAACACCACTTTCATACTTTAAGTTTTTATATACATCGTTACCTTCTACAGAAAATATTACCTCTTTAAATCCTCCTACACCTGATTCATTTGCACTCATTAATTCCCATTTCCAGTTATTATTTTCAGCATATCTTGTATACATTCTAAATAGGTCAGCAGCAAAAAGGCCAGCTTCATCTCCACCGGCTCCTGCTCTAATTTCTACAATAACGTTTTTCTCATCATCTGGATTATCAGGTAATAGCATTATTGGTAGTTTTTCTTCTAATTCTTCTAATCTAGGTTCAAGTTCAGCTAATTCCATTTCAGCTAATTCTTTCATCTCAGAATCACTTTCTTCTATTAGCTCTTCTGCTTCACTTATTCCCTCTTTTATCTTTTTATATTCTTTATAGTATTCAATAAGTTTTTTTAATTTAGCATGTTTTTTAAGTAACTTCTGATACTTATTTGAATCATTCATTACTTCAGGATCACTAATTTTTTTATTTAATTTTTGGTATTCTTCAAATTTTTCTTTGAGTTTTTCTTCTAAATCAAACATTTTCTTCCTCACTTTCTTCTCCTGGTAGTACTCCTTTAAGTGCTGTAATAGCTACTTCTAACATATCTTCATCAGGTTCTCTAGTTGTCAATTTTTGTAACCATAAACCTGGTGTTGAAAGCACTTTAATAACCGGATTAACATTTTCGCCACCGGCTAATTTAATAACTTCATATGATGTTCCCGCAATTACAGGTAGTAACATTATATGATATAATATTCTTTGTAATACAGGAGGTCTACCGAAAAAAGAGAAAAATAAGATACTTAATATAATTACAATAAACATAAAGTTAGTACCACATCTGGCATGTAAAGTAGTAAATTCTTTAGCATTCTCAACAGATAGTTCTTTACCTGATTCAAAGTTATGAATAACTTTGTGCTCAGCACCATGGTACATAAAAACTCTTTTAATATCATCTAATCTTGATATGAAAATTATATATAACAAAAAGGCAGATACCTTTATTAATCCTTCTATAAAGTTAAGTACTATATTATAACTAATATATTTTTGTATTAATGCTATAATTCCAGCAGGTAATGCTACAAATAGTAAAATTGCTAATCCTAAAGACACCAAAATGGTTAAGCCCATTTCTAAAGGAGATAGTTCTTCCTCTTCTTCAGTCGCTTGATTAGCAGCAAAGCTTAAGGATTTCATTCCTAAAATCAAAGAACTAAAAAGAGCTACTACACCTCTAATAAATGGCCATCCTAAAAACTTAAATCTTTCAGTCAATGGTTTCAATTTTTGTTTTTTTACAACTATTGAATTGTCTGGTTTTCTCACTGCAATAGCAAGACGGTTTAAGCCTTTCATCATCACACCTTCAATGACTGCTTGGCCTCCGTAATCTACATTTTTATTCATTATTTTCTCCTTTAAGGTTTATCCTTAACATCATGACAGCTTCTACATCTAGCTTCATAGTTTTCAGTTGCTCCAACTAAAATTAATGGATCATTATATGAAGCGGGTTCACCATCAATTAATCTTTGTGTTCTAGTCGCAGGATCTCCACACTGTAAACATATTGCATGTAGCTTTTCTATATATTCTGCTTTAGCTAATAACTCAGGTACAGGAGTAAATGGTTCATTTTTGAAGTCTCTATCCAAACCAGCAACTATAACCCTCTTTCCATCATCTGCAAGGGATTCAATTATTTCAACTATTTCTTCTGAGAAAAATTGTATTTCATCAATAGCTACAACTTCAGTATCTTCTTCTAATCTATCATAGAGTTCTTCAGGATGATCAACCGGTATTGCTTCAATACTGTCCCCACTATGGGAAACAACATTATCATTACTATATCTATTATCAATAATCGGTTTAAAAACTTTAACTTTCTTTTTAGCAATCTTTACCCTTCTAATTCTTCTGATTAGTTCTTCACTTTTACCAGAATACATAGGACCGGTTATAACTTCTATCCAACCACTATTATTAATCTTATACATGCAAGTATACCCCTCTCAGTTTACTTATTTTAATTTACATAAGAAAAAAAGCAGAGCTGAGGCCCTGCATTATTGTTAATAGAATAACTATTCTTCTTCAGTTTCTTCATCAGATAAACCATACTTTTTATTGAATCTTTCAACTCTACCACCTTTAGCAGCTCTACGCTTTTTACCAGTATAGAAAGGATGGCAGCTAGAACATACCTCAACACGCATATTATCACTAGTGGACTTTGTAACATATTCTTCTCCACAAGCACATGTAATAGTAGTCTCATTAAATTCAGGATGTAACTCTTTCTGCATATATTTCACCTCTTTCTAAACAGTCTTATACCTTTTATATTATTAAAAATTATTAGATTTTAATTGCCTTTTGACAGCTAGAATAATTATAACATAGTAAATTTTAGTATGCAACTTTCAAAGCAGCCAACCTATATTATAACTAAAACTAATATATATATCAAGCAATTATTTCTTTTTTATGATTTGTTTTAAAGCTTCTAACAATTCTTTGTTATCTTTTGTGTTTTTAATTTGTTTAATAAAAGTATCCATAATATCATATGGTCTTGACTGTGCAATCTGTTTTCTTAGTCCCCACATAACATCTAGTTCTTTTTCATCTAAGATTAATTCTTCTTTTCTAGTTCCTGATTTTTGAATATCAATCGCTGGGAATATTCTTCTTTCAGCAAGTTCTCTACTTAGATGAAGTTCCATATTACCAGTACCTTTAAATTCCTCATAAATTACATCATCCATCCTACTTCCAGTATCAACTAAAGAAGTAGCTAATATACTTAAACTTCCACCTTCTTCAATATTACGTCCTGCCCCAAAAAACTTCTTAGGGAAATACATTGCTGAAGGATCTAAACCACCAGAAAGTGTTCTACCACTTGGAGGTACTGTTATATTTGATGCACGTGCTAATCTTGTAATACTGTCTAATAATATCACAACATCATATTTGTGTTCTACCAATCTTTTAGCTTTTTTTAATACAAGCTTTGCTACCTGGATATGTTGTTCAGGTGATTCATCGAAAGTTGAACTAATAACTTCTGCATCCACTGATCTTGACATATCGGTAACCTCTTCTGGTCTTTCATCTATTAGTAAAATCATTAACTTTACATTTGGATAATTATGTCTGATACTATTAGCAATCTTTTTTAATAAAACGGTTTTACCTGCTTTTGGAGGTGAAACTATTAATCCTCTCTGTCCTTTGCCAATAGGAGATATTAGATCAATTAATCTTGTAGATACATCTGATCTATTGTATTCTAATCTCAATCTTTCTTCTGGATACAAAGGTGTTAAATCTTCAAAATATGCTCTTTCAGTTGCTTTTTCAGGATCTTGATAGTTTACAGCTTCAATACGAAGTAATGCAAAGTATTTTTCATTTTCTTTTGGCTCTCTTACTTGACCTGATACTACATCCCCTGATCTTAAATCAAATCTTCTAATTTGAGAGGCAGATATATAAATATCATCACTTGAAGGTACATATTTAGAAGGTCTTAAAAATCCATAACCTTCATTTGATATGATATCTAAAACCCCTTCTGCAAAGATATTTCCTCCCTTTTCTGTTTCATTTTTTAAAATAGCAAAAACTAGATCTCTTTTACGCATTGTTGTATATCCTGATATATCTAATTCTTTTGCTAAATTATGTAGTTCTGTAATCGTCTTTTTTTCTAACTCACTTATATTTAACAAATCTTTTACACCTCTCTTTTTTAAATAGCAACACCTAGTCTAAATAATAGATAAAAGCCTAGTAAATATACTGCAAAAACCGCTAATGAATCCCAACCGATTCCAAATATTTTTCTCTTTGACTTATAAAATAGTCCAACTATAAATATTGAGGACATTATGATACCTATTGAAGCTGTAATTAAATGAAGCATTTTTACAGAGGAAAGTAAATATCCACCTCTATAAAAAACATCTGCAAAAAATACAATACTCATATTAAAGATATTACTTCCTAATACATTACCAGCAGCCATATCATAAGCTTTAATTTTAACGGCTGATATTGCAGTAACAAGTTCAGGTAGTGAAGTTGCTGCTGCAATCAATATACTACCAATAAAAGTCTGATCAATACCAGTCATGATTGCAATTTGGTCACCAGTAACTGCTAACCTTACACCAGCATAAACAATTACTGCTGCACAGACTGCAAATCCCAAGCTTGCTTTTTGCAAAGAAGTTTCTAAAAAAGGCACTTCTTCTCTTGCACTCTCATCTAAAGGATTTTTCCTTTCAAAGCGAACAATTAAAAACATCGCTAAAAAATATGTTAAAAGAATTATTATACTATCTAGTCCAACACCGAATATTCCAAAACTATAATTTGTAAAATTAGCAATAATAATTGAAATTACCACAATTGCGGAAAGTAAAATACCCCAAGCACCGGTCATAACGTGAGAATAATTCAAACTAAAGGAAAGCGGTAGTCTATTATCATGCATAACATCTATTATACCCAAAATCAATAAATTAAATGTATTACTTCCAAAAGCATTACCAACTGCTAAATTGGGAGCATTTAAAAATCCTGAAGTTGAACTTGTCACTACTTCAGGTAGTGAAGTTGCCATTGCAATTAAAGCAACACCAATAATTGCTTGTCCTAATCCTGTTTTATCAGCTATTACATCTCCAAATCTAGATAAATAGGTCCCTGATACTATAATTAGGGCAGCCATTATCAAAAATTCTAGCCATATATTCAATATTTATTACTCCTTTCAAAAGAAACTTTCTTTAAGATAAGTAGTTTAATGGTAGGAAAACGGAAGGATTAAAAGGGTATCCAGGTGGATACCCCTATTAATTACTATCTATGCTTTGTTTTTACTACCTAAAATCTCAATTTTTTCTTTAACTTTTGCTTTAATTGCATCTCTTCCTGGTCCACAATACTTTCTTGGATCATATAGATCAGGCTTTTCAGCAAATAATTCTTTGACTTTTGCAGTAAATGCCTGTTGGAATGCAGTATTTACATTAACTTTGTTAATACCCATTGTTACTGCTTTTCGTACATCTTCTTCGGGTACACCTGAAGCTCCATGTAATACTAAAGGCATATTAAGTTTAGAGTTTATTTTTTCTAAACGATCAAAGTCAAGTTCAGGTTTCCCTTTATAAACACCATGTGCTGTACCAATTGCTATTGCTAATGCATCAACACCGGTTTTTTCTACAAATTCTTCAGCTTCATCAGGATTTGTAAACTTAGCATCTTTATCTTCAACCACTACATCATCTTCAGCTCCACCAATTTTACCTAATTCGGCTTCTACTGTCACACCCACACTGTGAGCTGCCTTTACTACTTCTTTTGTCATTTCAATATTTTCTTGGAAAGGATATTTTGATCCATCAAACATAACTGAACTAAATCCTTCTCTAATACATCTCATAATTACTTCATAACTACTACCATGGTCTAAATGTAATGCAACAGGAATGTGAGTATCTTTTACTGCTGCTTCAACCATTTTCATTACATAGTCCATACCTATGTATTTAATAGCACCTTCACTTGCTTGTAAAATTAATGGTGAATTTGTTTCTTCTGCCGCCCAAATAATCCCTTGTAAAAACTCCATATTGTTAATATTAAATCCGCCTACTGCGTAATACTCTTTATTTGCTTTTTCTAAAATATCTGCCATTGGTACTAAACCCATTTTTTATTCCCCCTTGTATTTATTATCAGACCATTTTTTTTCAGGTCCTTTTATATTTTTAATAACTATATCACCTTTATTTTTTATCTCATTTAACTGTTTTTCTGTTTCTGCAGAAATATTCATAACACTTCCACATTCTAAACATTTTAATTCAATCTTACTAGAGTAAAGTTTAATATCAATATCTTTACTACCACATTCACAATATAGTTTGTTCATTGAAGCTCTATCATGAATTATATTAAAAACCTCTAATAGTATTTCAGGTTCCTGATAATCATTTAAACCTAACTCATCAGCTAAAATATTTAACTCCCTTTTTTGTTGATCCAATTCTTTATCAATTAATTCTTGGGGACCATAATAGCCTATCTCAAGCCCTGTTTTTAAACACTTTAGCTCTTTCATTGAACCTTGTGACCAAAAATCACTTTTATCTAAAACCACTCGGTGTTTTTCATCACATAAAAAACAACTGTATTCAAACTGTACATACTTGTTGCCTTTTGTTTTAACTCTGGCTTTTGTACTACCACATGAACATCTAAGAGCATGTGATTTGCCATTGTTTAGTTCAAATATATTAAATTTTGATTTCTCCAATCGGCCACACTGATGACAGCGAAGAGCAACCTCGATGGTTTTATTGATTAGCATAAGCGATCCTGTTAATGTTAACAGGGCTCACCCCCTCAGGTTATTAATTCTCTAATAAAGTTAAAAATCCTCCATTAGAAAACAAAAACACTTTAGACCTAAGGTTTTTTAATTAATCAATTCTAATCTATAACTGCAATTGCTTCAATTTCAACATTTACACCTTTTGGAAGTGCAGCTACCTCTACAAATGCCCTTGCAGGTGGTTTTACACTAAAATATTCTTGATAGACCTTATTGATTTTTTCAAAATTAGATATATCATCAGTATAAACTGTTGCCTTAACAACATTACTATAATCTCCACCAGCTTCTTTTAAAATAGCACCCATGTTTTTTAATACCTGTTCAGTTTGAGCTTCAATTGATGTTGTAATCTGATTTCCATCTGTATCAAAAGGTATCTGCCCACTAATATATAAAGTACCATTAGTTTCTACAGCTTGAGAATAACTACCAATTGCAGCTGGAGCTTCTTTGGTGTTAATAATATTTTTCATTATTTAAACCTCCAATGATTGTATGTGTTCGATCAACTGTTTGCGTTTTCCACGCCAATCAGGTTTGATATCAAAATCTGTTCTACTTACTAAAAAGTCATCAGTCAAAAATGTTTTTATCTTCATTTTTTTAGCAACCATATCATCTCTCATATCATTACCAACCATAACACAATCTTGTGGTACCCCATTAATCTTATCTAATATCTCTCTATAATATCCTATATTAGGTTTACAGTAATGCATGTTTTCATATGATGTAATATAGATAAAATCATCTGGGTTAAGGTTTATCCATTTTAAACGAGATTCAATTGCTTCAATTGGAAATAATGGATTAGTTGCAATAACTATATTAAAGTTTTTATCTTTAGCAGCTTCAATCATCTTATAACCTAGGTCATCTAATTCAAAATATTTTTTTAGAGTAGGAAACTTGTTTTCATAAAAATCATAAAATCTATCCCAAACTTCTTCTCTATTGACTTTAATACCCTCTGATTCTATAAGATTAAAGAAGTGTTTAGAAAAAACTTCTTGATTTGTACTTTGCCCATTATTTCTAATCATTTGTTCTGTTGCCTGATTAACTATACCAATAAAGTACTCTGGCTCAAATATATCAGCAAAATGGCCTGAGAGTAATTTGAAATATCTTTTTATAAAAATATCCATATCTATTGGTAATAATGTACCATCAAGATCAAATAATATTGTACTTTTACCTTTCAAAATAATCACCTATTTATTAAGTTTGTCTTTCATCCTTTTAATTCTTTTCATATGATCTTCATCATTAAAGCTCTCTTTAAATGAATTAGTTTCAAACTCTTTTCCCTTTTCACGACCATGAGTATAGCCAAAATTAATTGCTTGTTTAATCTTTCCTACTGCTCTTGAGGATTGATCAGTAATTCTTTTAGCCATCCTTTTTGATTCTCTTAATAGATCACGAGGTGTAACAAGTTTATTTACTAATCCGATTTCAAAAGCTTCTTCTGCATCGATAATATTTCCAGTAAAAAGAAGTTCTTTTGCTCTACCAATTCCTAAAATTCTAGGTAATCTCTGTGTACCAGAAAAACCAGGCACTAAACCAAGACTAACTTCAGGTTGGCCAAACCTTGCCCTAGTACTTGCTAATCTTAAATCGCAAGCTAAAGTAAGTTCCATTCCACCACCTAAAGCATAACCATTAACAGCTGCAATAACTACTTTTTCTGTTTCTTCAATTAAGTCACATATTCTTTTACCTTTTTTAGCAATTCTTTCTGCCTGTGATTCATCAGCTTTTTCTAATAGATCGATATCTGCACCAACTGAAAAAGATTTTTCACCTTTACCTGTTATAATAACTGCCTTTATTTTTTCATCATTAAATAATTCTTGTTCCGTTTTTTCGAGCTGTTCCAATAAATCTTCATTATAGGCATTTAATACTTTTGGTCTTGATAAAAATATTGTTGCTATCGGTGGAGTATACTGTACCTCTACATAATTTTCACTCATTTTTTACCTCCCTAGTCCACTTATA
>JBEPXG010000027.1:0-10517 GCA_041642015.1 Halanaerobiales bacterium | reverse complement strand
TAATAATAAGGAAATAGCTGTTATGTGTGCATCACATAATGGTGAAAAAAAACATATTAAAACCGTAAGAAGTATTTTAGATAAAATTGATGTTAGTGAAGATAAACTACAGTGTGGAGTTCATGACCCATATTTTAAAAAAGCTGCTCATAAACTATATTTATCTGGCAACAAACCTACTGAAATACATAATAATTGTTCTGGAAAACATGCTGCTTTATTATCTCTTTGTAAATATAATAACTGGGATTTAGATAATTATTTAGATAAAAGTCATCCAGTTCAGCAATTAATGTTAAAAACAATCAGTGAAATTACTGAGACTAAAAAGGAAGATATTATTTTAGGAGAAGATGGCTGTGGAGTTGTTGTCTTCGGCTTATCAGTTAAAAAGATGGCTTTAGGTTATGCAAAACTAGCAAACCCTAAGTATCTTTCTAAAAAATATAGAGATGCAGCTAAAAGAATAATAAAAAGTATCAAAGAACATCCTGATATGATTGCAGGAACTAAAAGATTTAATACAGATTTATTAGAAGTAATGAGTGATAAACTCACTGGCAAAATGGGGGCAGAAGGAGTATTTTGTTTAGGATTATATAATAATGGACCTGGGATTTGTATTAAAGTAGAAGATGGTAACTCAAGAGCAATACCCCCTGCAATAATAGAAATTCTAAATAAATTAGGTAATCTATCTGAAGATGATGCTAAAAATTTAAAAAAATATATAAAACCAGAAGTAAAAAATCATCATAAACATAAAGTTGGATATATTGAACAAATAATAAGTTTAAAGGGAAGTGAAGTATAATATTATGATATTAATAAAAGATGCTGAAGTTTTAACTATGTCTGGAACAGACTATAAGAGAGCTTCAATTTTAATAAAGGATGGTTTAATAGCTAAAATTTCAGAAAATATTGAAATTAAAGACGATTATGAAATAATAGATGGAAAAGACAAAACTGTTATACCTGGTATTATAGATGCTCATACTCATTTAGGTATTGAAGAAGATGGTTTAGGCTGGGAAGGTCAAGACTGTAATGAAATGACCGATCCAATAACTCCTCATCTTCGCGCTATAGATGCAGTAAATCCAGAAGATTTTGCTTTAAAAGAATCACTTCAAAATGGTGTAACTACAATTATGACAGGACCAGGTAGTGCTAATGTACTTGGTGGAGAAAGTATGGTTATTAAAACATATGGTAAAACAGTAGATCAAATGGTTTTAAAAAACCCAGCAGGTCTCAAGGCAGCTTTTGGAGAAAACCCTAAAAGAGTATATAACAAACAAAACAAACTTCCTTCAACTAGGATGGGTATTGCAGCTATAATGAGAGAAAATTTAATGAAAGCACAAGATTATATACAAAAAAAAGAAAATGCTGTAAAAGATAATAATCCATTTGATAGAGATATAAAAATGGAAAGTTTAATAAGAGTAATAAATAAGGAACTGCCATTAAAGGTTCATGCTCATCGTGCTGATGATATAATGACAGCAATAAGAATTGCAAAAGAATTTGATATAAATATTACTTTAGAACATTGTACAGAAGGTCATAAAATTGCTGATGAAATAGCTCAAGCAGGTATTCCTGCTATTGTTGGTCCATCAATGACTGGTAGAGTAAAAGTTGAGTTAAGTGATATGAGTTTTAAAACGGCCGGTATATTAGCAAAGGCAGGAGTTAAAGTAGCATTAATGAGTGATCATCCAGTAGTACCTACAAAAAATGCAACAATATATGCAGCTCTTGCTATTAAAGAGGGATTAGATCCTCAAGAAGCATTAAAAGCAATTACTATAAATCCAGCAGAAATCTTAGGAGTAGATGATAAAGTAGGTAGTATTGAAGAAGGTAAAGATGCTGACCTAGTTATATATAACGGACATCCCCTTGATATAACTTCAAATATCGAAAAAGTATTGATAAATGGTAACATAGTCGAAAATAAAAAGGATGGTAAATAATAGTTATGAAGTTAAAAGAGATCAAAGAACATTTGAATTTAAAAGAAATATATGAGATACCAAATAAAGTTGATATTGATGTTACGACTGCTTGTGGAGCTGACCTTATGAGTGATGTGTTGGCTTTTTCTAATGCGAAAACCATGTTAATTACAGGTTTAACTAATCCACAGGTTATTAGAACCTCAGAAATGATAGGAATAAAAATAGTAATATTTGTTCGTGGTAAAAATCCTGTTAAGGAAACAATTGAACTTGCAAAAGAAAAAGAGATTTTACTATATATGACAGAAAAACCCATGTTTGAAGCTTGTGGAATATTATTTAATCTTGGAGTAAAACCAGAAAAAATGGTTAAAATAGAGTAGGTGGATGATATATTTTGAAGAAAAAAAAGATTATAGATAGTGAAATTAAAAAAAGAGATTTTGCAAGTGGAGGCGAGGTTTCCAGTAAGTTAAAAAGTCTTTTAAGAAAATTAGGAGTAAATAATAAAGATATTAGAAGAACATCGATCATTACATATGAATTAGAAATGAACTTAATAATTCACTCTGAAGGTGGAAAGCTTAAAGCCTTTATAGATACTGAAGAAATAATTATAGTTTCTGATGACAATGGTCCAGGAATTAAAGATATTGATAGAGCATTTGAACCAGGTTATTCAACAGCAACTGATGATATCAGAGAATTAGGGTTTGGAGCCGGTATGGGACTAAATAATGTAAAAAGATTTTCAAATGATATTGAAGTTGAAAGTAAACCTGGAGAATATACCAAGTTAAAAGCAATTATTACTATAGAAAAGTAAAAAGCGGGTGTAATAATGAGTAATAAACATTCTGTATTATTAAAAGAAGATAAGTGTGAGGGATGTACTAACTGTGTAAAAAATTGTCCCACAAAGGCAATTCGTGTTCATCAGGGCAAAGCAACCATAAAAGAAGATTTATGTATTGATTGTGCTGAATGTATTAGAACTTGTCAATATCATGCCAAATATGCAGAAACAGATGATTTAGAAAAACTTAAAAACTTTGATTATAATATAGCTCTATTGGCTCCAAGTTTCTATGGACAGTTTGATAGAAAGTTAAATCCTGAAAAAATAAAAAAAGCTGTATATAAGTTGGGTTTCGATGAGGTTTGGGATGTTGCATATGCAGCAGAGGCAATATCTAAAAAAACAAAACAGTTTCTAACTAAAAATAACGGTACATATATATCATCATCTTGTCCAGTAATAGTTAGACTAATTTCATTATTATATCCTGAACTACTTGATAATATTGTTCCCTTTAATTCTCCAGTTGATTTAATGGCAGACTATGTTGATAAAAAAGTAGATAAAAACAAAATTAATAATTACAGTATATTTTTTATCACTCCCTGTCCTGCTAAAGTAACTGCAATAAAAAATCCATTAGGTAGGGAAAATTCAAATCTAACTGGTGCTATTGCAGTAGAAAAAATATATCCTAAAATAATGAATATTATAAAAAATAATGATCTAAAGAATGTGAAGTTAAAACAAAAATATCAACCATTCTTAGGTATATCTTGGGGACAAAGTGGTGGAGAAAACGATATTTTAAACAATGAAGGAGTTATTGAGACTTTATCAGTATCAGGTATACATAATATTAAAAAGTTATTAGATGAACTAACTAGGGGTAATCTAAAAGGTATTAGGTATCTAGAATTAGTAGCTTGTCCAACAGGTTGTGTAGGTGGAATATTTAATGTAAGTAATCCATATCAAGCTAAATATAATATCAAAAGTAATACAAGGTCTAAAAAAGATTTTATAGAACAAAATTTAGAAGATTATAACTTTAAATTAGATGAAAAGATTAAAGAAATTGGAGCTGAAAAGCTGGATGATGATTTCATAAAAGCAATGGATAAATTAGAAAAATTAGAACAATTAATTGAAAGTTTACCAGGCTTAGACTGTGCAGCATGTGGAGCTCCTGATTGTGAAACTTTTGCAGAAGATGTAGTAAATGGGCTAGCTAAAAAATCTGATTGTATTTTTGTTTTAAGAAAAGAAATTGGTGACCTAGCAGACCAACTTTCATTACTAACTCATGAACTACCACCTGTTATGAATGATAAAGATACCAAAAAAAATAATAATTCTAATGAGTGAGGTGAATTTTTTGATATTAAAGGAGATTTCAAAAGAATTACAACTTGAAACAATTAATGAAGCTGATTTAACTAAAGAGGTAAATGGTTGCTATATTGGTGATCTTTTAAGTAATGTAATGGCTAGAGCACAGGAAGGTGAACTTTGGATTACTATTCAAGGACATCAAAATGTAATAGCAGTAGCCCTACTTACAGAAGTTTCAGCTGTTATTGTTTGTGAAGATATAGAGATTGATGAAAATACAATCAAAAGAGCAAATGAAAAAGAAGTAAATATTTTTAGATCAAATCTTTCTGCTTATGATTTAGCCAAAAAATTAGTTAACATAGGAGTATAATATGAAAGAATATTTCATAGATTTACATATTCATTCTGTGTTATCTCCATGTGCAGATATTACAATGACACCTGGTAATATAATAAATAAAGCAATAGAAAAAGGCTTAAATATTATATCAATTACAGATCACAATTCTCATAAAAATATTGCAAGTGCAATGAAAATTGCAAAAGATAAAAACATATATCTAATACCTGGTATTGAGGTACAAAGTAAAGAAGAAATCCATTTATTGAGTTATTTTTCTAACCTTCATGATTTAAATAAATATTCCAATATTATTTATAACAACCTACCTGACATAAAAAATGATGAAGATAAGTTTGGATACCAAATTATTGTAAATGAAAAGGATAAATTTATAAAAAAGGAAGAAAAACTATTATTAAATTCAACTAATTTAACTATTCAAAATTTAGTCAATTTAACTCATAAAAACAACGGTATTTGTGTCCCTTCACATATAGATAGAAGTTTTGGTTTAATAAAAAATCTAGGGTTTATACCCGAAGAATTAGATATATCATTTATTGAAATGAGTTTAAACAAATCATTAAATTATTATTATGAAACCTTTCCTTACTTAAAGAAATATAATTTCTTAAAAAACTCTGATAGTCATTATCTTGATCAGATCAAACCAACAATGAAAGTTTGTTTACCAAAAAAATTTAATTTTGAAGAAATATTTATGTATTTTAACAAACATAATAATTTAGATTATTTACTTTAAAAATTATTTTCAATCAAGTGTTGACAAAGTGAAATAATTCACTTATAATTATTTTGTGTATATTTTTACATAAATTAAATAAATAAAATATGAGATAGGAGGTCAATATATTATGCCTTGTAGATGTGATCAAAAAAATATGGAAAAATATTTAACACCATTGAATGAGATACTAAAAAACTATAGTATGGAAGAAAAATATTTGATTCCAATATTACAAGATGCTCAAGATGAATATGGATATCTACCAGAAGAAGTTCTAAAAGAGGTTGCCTGTAATTTAGATTTATCATTAAGTCAAGTTTTTGGTGTTGTAACATTTTATTCACAATTTCACTTAGAACCAAGAGGTGAAAATATTATAAGAGTATGTACAGGTACTGCTTGCCATGTAAGAGGTGGTGCTGAAGTTTTAGATCAACTTAAAGAAGAATTAAATATTGATAGTGGTGAAACAACTGAGGATTTAAACTTTACTTTAGAAACTGTAGCTTGTATTGGAGCATGTGGTTTAGCCCCAGTAATTATGATTAATGATGAAACCTTTGGTAGAATGACAGCTAAAAAAGTTCCAGAAATATTAAAGAACTTCAAAAACGGATGAAAGAATTAGCCTTACATATTTTAGATATTGCTGAAAATTCAATTAAGGCTGATGCTGATAATTTATATATTAAAGTATTAGAAGATACTAATAAAAATATCTTATCTATTAAAATTAAAGATGATGGTAATGGGATAAAAAAAGATATTTTAGAAAATATTACAGATCCCTTTGTAACAACAAGAAAAACTAGGCCAGTAGGTCTTGGTCTTTCACTATTTAAAGTAGCAGCTGAAAGGTGTAACGGATTCTTTGAAATTAGTTCAAATAATAAGGGGACAACTATAGAAGCAATATTTGAACATGATCATATCGATCGTGCTCCACTGGGAGATATGTCACAAACAATTATTTCATTATTACTTTGGGAAAATGATTTTGAAGTAAAGTATAAACATATCTTTAATAATGATGTTTTTATCTTTGATACCAAAGAAATCAAAGATGAATTATCTGGTACAAAAATACATAATAGTACAATAATAAATTGGTTAAAAGAATATATAGATGAAAATATTAGTAATCTTCGCGGAGGTGAATATAATTGAAATCATTAGAAGAATTAAGAGATTTAAGAAAAAAGGTAGAAAAAGATATTGAGATGCGTAAAGGATTAAATAAACCTAAGATAATAATTGGTATGGGTACCTGTGGAATAGCTGCTGGTGCTAGAAATATTTTAAAAACTGTTATGGAAGAAATTGATAAACGTGATTTGGATCTTGAAGTAACTCAAACAGGTTGTATTGGAATGTGTGAAAAAGAACCATTAATGGATGTTCAATTACCTGGTCAAGATAGAATTACTTATGGTAATTTATCTACAGATGATGTTAAAAAAATTATAGTTAATCATATTATAAATGGAAAAGTTGTAGACGATCTTGTCATTGCAAGATTAGAAGAATAAAATAAAGGAGGTATATTACATTGAAGGATACAATATATAGATCACATATCTTGATTTGTACCGGTACTGGTTGTGTTTCTTCCGGTTCAAAAAAGATTAAACATGAATTACAAGATGAACTAGCAAATAAACAATTATTAGATGAAATAAAAATTGTTGAAACAGGTTGTCATGGCTTTTGTGAAAAAGGACCAATTTTGGTTATCTATCCTGAAGGAGTTTTTTACTGTCAGGTTAAAAAAGAAGATGTATCAGAAATAGTTGATGAACATCTTTTAAAGGGAAGAGTAGTTGAAAGACTATTATTTAAAGAACCAACAACAGAAAAAAGCATCCCTTCTTATACAGATATAGATTTTTATAAAAAACAACATAGAATTGCACTTTCAAACTGTGGTAAGATAAATCCGGAAAGTATAGAAGAATACATAGCAAATAATGGTTATGAAGCAGCTGGTAAAGCATTAACAGAGATGACTCCGGAAGAAATAATCGAAGAGGTAAAAAATTCTGGTTTAAGAGGCCGTGGAGGTGGAGGATTTCCAACTGGTTTAAAATGGCAGTTTGCATATGATAGTGAAAGTGATAAAAAATATGTAATCTGTAATGCAGATGAGGGTGACCCAGGTGCATTTATGGATCGTAGTATTTTGGAAGGTGATCCACATAAAATAATCGAAGGTATGATTATTGCTGGTTATGCAATTGGTGCTGATGAAGGATATGTATATGTACGTGCAGAGTATCCTCTTGCAATTGAAAGGCTTAAAAAAGCTATTAAAGATGCTCAAGATTTAGGTTTATTAGGTACAGATATATTTGGATCTGGCTTTAACTTTGAATTACATATTAAAAAAGGAGCCGGAGCATTTGTATGTGGTGAAGAGACAGCTTTAATGGCATCAATAGAAGGGAAAAGAGGTATGCCTAACCCTAGACCACCTTATCCTGCAGCCAAGGGCCTATGGGGCAAACCTACTAATATAAACAATGTTGAATCTTTTGCCAATATTCCTTATATAATAAATGAAGGTTCTGAAATGTTTTCATCAATTGGTACCGAAAATTCTAAAGGAACTAAAGTTTTTGCTTTAACTGGTAAAATCAAAAATACAGGTTTAGTAGAAGTGCCAATGGGTACTACATTAAGAGAAGTTGTTTTTGATATAGGTGGAGGACTTACTGAAGACAAAAAGTTTAAAGCTATACAAACTGGAGGACCATCTGGAGGTTGTATACCTGAAGATTATCTTGACCTACCAATTGATTATGATTCATTAATTGATGTAGGAGCTATGATGGGTTCAGGTGGTATGGTTGTAATGGATGAAAGTACATGTATGGTTGATGTAGCAAGATTCTTTTTAACCTTTACACAAAGTGAGTCCTGTGGTAAATGTACTCCATGTAGAGAAGGTACTAAAAGAATGTTAGAGATTCTTAATAGAATCTGTGAAGGTGAAGGAAAACAAGGAGATATAGCACTTTTAGAACAGTTAGGTGAACATATAAAAGAAACATCTCTTTGTGGTTTAGGACAAACAGCTCCTAATCCTGTTTTAAGTACAATTCAATACTTTAGAAATGAATATGAAGCTCATATAAATGATAAAAAATGTCCTGCTGGTAGCTGCCAAGAATTAGCTTCAGCATATAAGATAAATATTGAAGCATGTGTTGCTTGTGGGCAATGTGTAAAAGTATGTCCAGTTGATGCAATAAGTAAAGGTGATGGAAAATACTATATTATAGATGAAGCGGTTTGTATTTCATGTGGAGCTTGTGAGAAAAAATGCCCGGTTGATGCAATATCACAGGGTTAAAAAGGAGGTAAATACTAAATGGAAAAAGTAAGTTTAATTATAGATGATCAAAAAGTTGAAGTAGAAAAAGGAACATCAGTACTTGAAGCTGCTAAAGAAGTTGGAATAGATGTACCATATCTATGTTACCATCCAGATTTAACACTCCATGGTGCTTGCCGGGTTTGTGTTGTAGAAGACTTAGATAGTAATTCCTTAGTTGCTTCTTGTGTAACACCAGTAACTGAAGGTATGAAAATTAGTACAACAAGTATGAAAGCAAGAAGAGCAAGAAGAAGAAATGTAGTACTTCTTTTAGCTAACCATCCTAATGATTGTTTAGGTTGTGACAGAAATGGAAGTTGTGAACTACAAGATATAACTCATAGTTTAGGAATTAGCAGAGAAGATGTTGAAGAAGTAGCTGGTCAGGTTCGAGAGGTACCTCGTGATGAAGTAGGTCCAGCGTTAAAAAGAGATCCTAATAAATGTATTTTATGTGGTAGATGTGTAAGAGTTTGTGAAGAAGTTCAAGGAGTATCAGCTCTACAGTTTAGCAATAGAGGTTTTGATTCAATAGTTACTACAGCTTTTGATTTACCACAAAGTGAGATTAATTGTGCAAACTGTGGTCAATGTGCAACAGTTTGTCCTGTAGGGGCTATTACCGAAGTAAGTGAAATTAAAAATGTTTGGCATGCTCTTGAAGATGATGATATACATGTTGTTGCTCAAGCGGCACCATCAATTCAGGCTACGATCGGTGAAGAGTTTGGTTATGAACCAGGAACTGTTGTTACTGGTAAGTTAGTTGCTGCTTTAAGAAAATTAGGATTTAATAGTGTATTTTCTACAGAGTTTACTGCTGACTTAACAATTTTGGAAGAAGGCTCAGAATTTTTAAAAAGATTTACTTCAAATGAGAACCTTCCACATATAACATCATGTTGTCCTGGTTGGGTTAAGTATGCAGAACATAATTATCCAGATTTATTAAATCATTTATCTTCTGCTAAGTCACCACAACAGATGTTTTCTGCATTATCAAAAACATACTATGCAGAAAAGACAGGAATTGATCCTGAAAAAATATATACTGTATCGATTATGCCTTGTACTGCTAAAAAGTTTGAAAAAGAAAGAGAAGAAATTAATGCAAGCAAATTTAAAGATACAGATGCAGTCTTAACCACTAGAGAATTAGCTCGAATGATTAAAGAGGTTGGAATTCAATTTAAAGCTCTAAAAGATGAACAATATGATGAATTAATGGGTGAACATACTGGTGCGGCAACAATATTTGGTACAACAGGTGGAGTTGCAGAAGCTGCTGTAAGAACTGTAAAAGAAAAGGTTACAGGAGAAGAATTAGAAAGACTTAACTTAGGCTTTAAAGGTGTTAATAGTGCAGAAGTTGAGATTGGTGATAAAGTAGTTAAAGTAGCTATTGCAAATGGTTTAAGAAATGCAGAAAAACTACTTGATGATGTAAGAGCAAACAAGTCTGAATATGACTTTATTGAAGTAATGGCTTGTCCACATGGATGTGTAGGTGGTGGAGGTCAACCATTACCAATAAGTGAAGAAAAGAAAGTGCTTAGAGGTCAAGGATTAGCAAATACTGATGAGAATAGTGTTGTGAGAAAATCACATGAAAATCCAATGATCAAAAAGTTATATGAAGAGTATTTAAAAGAACCTAATAGTGAGTTATCACATCAACTACTACACACAAGTTATAAAGAAAGAGCTAAAAATTAATAAATGTAGTAAAATAAATATAAATAAGCTAACCCCATATCAGTTTTGATATGGGGTTTCTTGATTTAAAAAACTTTCTCAAGTATAATGTTAATAGCCTTTAAATAAGTAATTTATAAATTAAGGAAGTGAAACACTTGGAAATAGTTACTAACAATTTTGAAGAAACAAAGTTAATTGGAAAAAAAATAGCTGATATTATTAAAAATAATAAAGAACTCTTTTCT
>JBEPXG010000026.1:0-10606 GCA_041642015.1 Halanaerobiales bacterium | reverse complement strand
TACCTTCAATTGGAGGAACTAATGCTTTAGCACCTGTTGTTATAATAAGTTTATCAAAACTATATTTACCTTCATTATCATTTTTTAAATTTTTGAATGTTAATTCTCTTTTATCTGTATCTAGTTTTGTTACTTCATGTTCTATTCTAACATCAACATCATATTTTTTTGCAAACTCTTCTGGAGTATTTATTACTACCCTTTCTCTTTTTGGTGTTACTCCTGAAATATAATAGGGTAGTCCACATCCAGCATAAGAGATATCCTTGTCTTTTTCGAAAAGTACAATTTCAGCATCTTTATTAGTTCTTCTTGCCTTTGCAGCGGCACTTGTACCAGCAGCCACACCACCAACAACAGCTATCTTCATTAACTATCATCTCCTTTTTTTGAAAAATTATCTTTTATCGTCTTAATCAAAGTATCATTTACAGAAATACCATCTGGATGAACCAAATCATACTGATGCTCTAAAGTTTTTTTCAAATCAGAATTTATATAACCGGTAGGTAAAGGACATTCGAGTCCACTATTTATAAATTGGAAATGTCTAAATGCTAATTCAAAAGCACTAATTGCTTTAAAAGCACAACTGGTTTTTGCTCCATCACAAAGTATTCCACCTGAATCACTATATAAATTATTAATACCTTCTTCTATCATTTCATCTTTACCATGTAAATACAGTAAAGCAGCTAACAATCCTGGGGCAGCAGCTGTGAATAATCCACATAATGAAGAAAGTTTACCCATTTTAATTTTTATAAAATATGCAATAATATGAGCTATTAAAGTAGCCTTAAAAACTTCACTTTCCTGCTTATTATACTCAATTCCTGAAAAATATGTACCTAATGTTATGAAAATACCTTGATTACCACTACCAGAAGAAGTTAAAGCAGGAAGTTTTGCTCCACCCATTCTTGCATCAACTCCAGCAGCAATTTTAGCTGCAGTATTTCTTATAAAGTCATCTCCTGCTGCTTTTCTATAGCTTCGTCCAATTCCACACCCTTCATTATTTAAACCTGCATTAGCTAACTTATTGTTTATTTTATATCCTTGTTTCAAATAATTTTCTAATGAACTATCATACTGATTTTCTACTATATCTATTAGTTCATTAATATTTAAATTCTTTATTTCATTTTTCAAATTAAATTCAACAGTATTTTTTTCATTTTGATCTATCTTTTTATAGATAGAATCACCATCAACATTTATTTCAACTAAATTAGTATGATCTTCCTCAATTATACTTTCAACAACATTATCACCAATTATCTTTGCTTTAATCAATAGATCTTTTTGTCCTTTTATTACTTTTAATTCAACTAAATTTAAAATCTCTTCTGCCTTATTTAAAATATTTTTATCTAAAGCATTTAAAAGAGTTAATTTTTTATCAGAAGAATTTTTAATAAAATAACCGAGGGCAGCAGCTAACTTGTTACCACCATACTTTTTAGTACCGGGAATACCTGTTCTCATACCATTTTTATATACATAACCATCCATATTAACAATGATTTTTTTAAGTTTACCTTCTGAGAATTCGGAAGCTCTTGCTACAGCATAAGCTACAGCAGCTGGTTCTGTACAACCATTTGCTAAGTCAAGTTCTTGATTTACAAATTCCTGCAGTATATTCATTGTGTCTACCCCCATTAAATTGTATTATTCTTTTTTAATTTATTCTGATTAAAATACAAAAACCCTTTTTAATATAAAAATACACCCGGTTTTATCCAGGTGTATTTCTACATTTATTTATTCTTGTCCCGGTCCACCTTCTAATACCATCGGCTTTATACTGGGATCAAATTCTTTTTTTCTTTTTATAACCTCTTTAGCTATATTTAAAAATTCATTACTTACATCATCATTATTATCCTTATCTACAACCGGATTACCTTGGTCTCCACCTTCTCTTACATGTTTCATTAAAGGTAATTGGCCTAATAGATCTACATTCAATAGTTCAGCAAGTTTTTTACCTCCACCTTTACCGAAGATATATTCCTTATTTCCACATTCTGAACATTCATAATATGCCATATTTTCTATAATACCTAAGATATCTGAATCCATCTTTTCAGCCATATGTCCTACTCTACCTGCAACATTTGTAGCTGTAACTTGTGGAGTAGTAACTATCAATGTTCTAGCATGAGGTAGTTTTTGCATAATATTTAAAACCATATCTCCTGTTCCAGGTGGTAAATCTAATAATAGGTAGTCTAAATCACCCCATAGTACATCTTTAAAGAACTGTTGTAGAGCACCTAAAAGTAAAGGGCTTCTCCAGATAACTGGATTTTGTTCATGTACAAATGAACCCATTGATATTACCTTAACACCCATCTTTTCAGCAGGGTGAATTAATTCAGAGTCTTGTTCAACTTTTACTTCATCTTCAATACCGATAATTCTTGGAATACTAAACCCATGAACATCAGCATCAATTATACCAACCTTTTTACCACTTTTTTGTAAGGCTATTGCTAAGTTAGCTGTTACAGTTGATTTCCCAACTCCACCTTTACCACTAGCTATTGCAATTAAGCCTTCACTAATTGAGCCATGTTCTAACTTTATTTTTCCTTCTGATACAGTATACATTTTTTAATGTCCTCCTTTTAATCCATTATCCTTTGATGTTTTTTACCTGTTAATCTATATAAAATGTAAATTAATACAAATGTTAAAATCAAAGTAATAGTCATTGAATAAATTGAATTAAATCCAATATTTAATACTGTTCCAACAGTTATTGCTGTTAATATCATTACTGTAGCTGATTTAAGCATATCTTTTAAACCTAACTCTTTAAATAAAATAATAAAGGTAGCTACACATGGGAAATAAACAGTTAAGATTGTACTAGCAACAACTAACTGTTTTATAGTTAAATCTAAAGGTGCTAACATACCCATTGCAAGATCTTTTCTTAAAAAACCCATCAGTAATGCTGAGATTACTTCTTTAGGTAATCCAAAAAGTGTAGAAAATAGTGGACCTAAAAATCTAGTAAGAAAATCAAAAAACCCTAAAGCATACATTATATTTACTGCTAATACACCTAATAATACAAATGGAATAGCCTCTTTTAAAAAATTTTTAGTTCTCATCCATAGTTTTTTAAAGACAATTGAAATCACTGGTAATCTAAGTGTCGGAATTTCTATTAATAAATCACTTGAATATCCAGGCATGAAATAATTTAAAAGTAATCCAACAACTATCCAAACAACAAATAATGCTGCAAATACATAAGCTACATAAATACCACCAAATGCACCGACAAGTCCAATAATCATAGCAGTTTGAGCCATACAAGGTATTGAAATTGACATCAATGTACTTGCAATAAACTTTTCTCTTTTGCTATCCAAGTTACGTGCAGCCAATGCTGCCGGAACATTACATCCAAAACCTAATATCATAGGTATTATTGAAAATCCATGTAATCCAACCTTATGCATTAAATTATCAACTAAAACTGCTAATCTTGGTAAATAGCCAGAATCTTCTAAAATACTTAATACAAAATAAAAAGAAATAATATAGGGTAAAACCGCGGCAAAAGGTATAAATATTCCAGTTGTTAAAAGACCAAAAGACTGTTCAAAATCAATTTGTCCATTAACTAATTGACCTATAAATAGATCATGTAAAAAACTACCTTCAGTTAATAAATTGCTGATCATTACTAAAAATGAACGATAAGGTCCTTCAAAAAAAGGTTCAGCTATATATCCAATTATACCTTCACCAATAAACCTTATCACAACAAATGTTAAATATAGTACAAATGCAGCTATTGGAATACCTGTTAACGGTTTTAAAGTATATTCTTCTATTAACTCTTTTTTTGAATGGTGTTTATGATCTATTTTTTGTATATCATTAATTATATGACCTATTTTTTTCCAACGTTGATCTACAGATAATTCTTCAAAGTTTTTTATTTTATTATATTCAAGATGATCTAATGCTTCTTTTAGTCCATTACCGGTTGTTGCAACGGTTGGAATTATTGGAACTTTTAATTCTTCTTTCATCTTTTCTAAATTAATATTTATTCCTTTATGTTTTGTTTCATCCCACATATTTAGTAATATAACAACAGGTATGTTTTTTTCTAATAATTGCAAAGTTAAATTAAGATTTCTTTCTAAATTAGTTGCATCTACAACATTAAAAACAAGATCTCCCTCATTTAACATTTCAACAGCAACTTCTTCAGCTTTATTCGTAGGATCTAAAGTATAAGTTCCCGGAACATCTATTAATTCAATGTTTTCACCATTATGTTTAAATAATCCCTTCTTATATTCAACTGTAGTACCCGAATAATTTGAAGAAGTCACACTAGTACCTGTTAGACGCGAAAATATAACACTTTTTCCGACATTTGGATTACCCATTAACAGCACTTTTCTCATTAATTATCTATCCTTACAATAATTTTTTCAGCCATACCTCTACCTATTGCAACACGAGAACTATTTTCAATCTGTATTGTAATTGGCCCTTTTAAAACCATATCACTAATTTTTTTTATTCTTTTATCTTTCCTAATTCCTAAAGAATCTAACTTTTTTCTGAATTTTTCTCCACCCTTAAAATCATGGACAATTCCAGTATTTCCTTCTTTAAGAAGGGAAAGAGATACAATTTTATCAGTCATAATTAGATCATCTCCTAATATATTGATATTCATTCTCATTATATATCTAAATATATCTTAACATACTCCATGATTTAGTTCAATAAAATACATTTATTACTTTTTTCAGTGAAAAAAGCAATTAACATTACAACAGATACTAATATAAATGTTATAGTATAACCCAATAGATTTATTAAAACTCCTCCGATTAAAGGCAAGATGATTACCAATATATTTAAACTGTCTCGTATACCTAAATATACTGTTCTATTTTCACTAGGTGTAATATCAAGTAGATAAGGTGTAAAGCCAATTTTCCTTCCACTAATTACAAATCCTACTAATAAGAATAAATATTTATATATCTCAGGACTTAATCTTCCTGCAATCAATGCTAATATTGGTATTGCTGCTCCAATTAATATACAGATCCTAACTACATACTTAGCATTCTTTTTATCTCCAATATATCCCCAAAATATATTAGAAATTACCATACCTGTTATTTGAAATAATAGGAAAGTACCAACATACTCACTTGAAAGATTAAAAGTATCTGTTGCAAAAACCATATAAAAAGGGAGTACCATTAGACTAAAACTTGAAAGATTTTCTATTAAAACAAACTTCAAAAACCTTGGATCTCCTTTTAAAATACCAGGAACCTCTTTTATAAAATCAGTTAACTTCATCTTCTTATTATTAACAACCGATGGTTTCTCTTTAATTGTCCAAAAAGAAAAAGCAGCTATTATTAAACCAATAAAACCTATAAAAAGTAATATACTATAATTATTAGGGAATTCATAATTACCTGGTGAAAATATATACTTAACTATCATTCCACCTGAAAAAGCCATTACACTTGCAACAAATTGTTTTGCAGCAAATATTTTTTCACGGTCACCTTTTGTAGTTAGTTTACCGATTATTTCATTATATGATAAAGAGGCAAAACCGCCACTAATTGAAAATAAAAATATCCAGATAAAAAATGAAAACACAACTAATGATGGATTGTCTTTTCCAAAATAATAGGTTGTTAATGCCATCCCTAAAAATGAAATAGCTCTAAGATAAATTCCAGAAATTAATATTTTCTTTTTATATTTCACATAGCTTAAATAATGACTAAATATAATATTAAATATCCTGGGTACTCCTAAGATCATTGAATAAAGAATCCCAAAAATTATTTTAGAACTAGTCAATTCCGATATTAAGGAAGGTAAAACAGTATTAAGATCTATCATTGCCATAGTCAGTGCTAAAAAAGCACCATGCCATAAAAATATGAAATAAACTTTCTTGTTTTTTAATGTAATTTTAGGTCCCTCCTTAGTTTTAATCATATGTTATCTTATCAAAGAGACCTTATATATTCTGTAAAGTGTTTACATCAAATAAAAAAACCAGCCTAAAAGCTGGTTTCGAAAATTTAACTGTTTTTATTTTATTTTTTTAATTTTTTATTATCTAATAAACCCATTAATACAGCTGAATAAACCGTTGCTAGATCATTAACCAAGACATGAACCCAAAAACCAATTAAAATTGCAGCTATAATCCTTTTATATTTATTATTAGAATTGAAAATATTTTTTACAATAGTATAAAAGATCCATCCAAAAAAGAAAAGTCCTCCTATAATACCCCAGCCAGTAATAATATTAAGATAATTATTATGTGGAGTCATAGCATCAATTGTTTCACCTGGAACTTGATAATTTGGATATACTATTCCAAAATTTCCAGGCCCAACACCAAAAAAGAAATGATCTTTAACTAATGCTAAGGTTCCTTCATAAATTTTTAATCTCATAAAATTACTTCTATTCTCAAGTGAAAAAATCGAAAGTGCTCTTTTATAAAAACCCTTATTAGCTGCTAATGCAGCAATAACTATAGTTGTTAAAATAGCTATTACTTTCCAGGAAAGAAACAATGATAATATAAAACTTCCTGCGGCGGTTCCAACCATTGCTCCTCTTGAACTTGAAATTATTAAAGCACCTAAGGATATAATTATATATAAAAAATATATTAATTTCTCCTTTTTGTTTTTTACAATTATTAAAAAACCTAATGAACCGATAATTCCAGCTTGGATTATTACTCCTAGTCCATTATCACCAATTCCTAAGATGCTTGCTCTTCCATTACCGTTTATTATTTCATATCCTTTATAAACAAATCTCCAAGAGAAATAGTTTGCTAATATAGTTACTACTCCTAAAATTACTGTACCTCTAATCATGTCTTTTAGAAATGTAATTGGATTATCAATAAAGTACTTACCCATTATATAAAACCATATAAAAATAAAAGGAATTAAAAAGCTTGGAATTGCTTTTGCTGTATCATAAGCAGTAATTACACTAATGGTACCTGATATAAATAAACCTGCCCAAAAATATAGATTTATTTTATCCCAATTTGCTTTTTTTAATCTTTTTCCTCTAGTTGATGAAAGTACTATTAAGCTTAAAATATTAAAAGCAGGATTTATATTCATAGTAATACCCATTATTCGTTCCCAAATTTCTGATAACTTTTTCACCTAACCACCTCAACTTAAATATTTAAATATTAAATCTGTTATATTATCTATTGCTCCTTTTTCACCCATTCTCTTTTTACCACTTATACTTCTTTTTTTATATTCTTTTTCATCTTCAAGTAGTTCAATTAAGGCATAAGCTACTTTTTTAAAATCCCTTTCGATGAGTTTTATTCCTTCTCCAAGTAATCTTTTTTGATTAGAAGCAAATTCAAAACTAAATTGAACTCCAGATGAAGGAAATGTTATAACAGGTTTTCCCATACCTACCGCTTGTTCGTTAGCCGTTCCTGCCATACCTATAAATAATTTTGCTTGATCTAGAACATCCCCAAACCCATTATTTATAATGTATATAGTATTTAATCTAGATGGTGAAATAATTTTCATCATTATATTATCATTATCAATATTTTCTTCAATTATATCCCAGTTATGGTTAAATAATTTATCCTTAAATGTTTTTATAGAAAAATCACTTACAACAGGTGTTAAAAATTCATTTTTCCCTTTTTTTAACTTTTCTAATTCTTTAATTACTTTTATGAAATCTAACATATTATCATATGATTCTTCTCTACTACCAGGTAAAAGACCAATTTTATTACTTTCTGAATTTAAATTAAAATCAAGGTTATTAATTTCAAAACAATCCATCATTAAATTACCATGGAACTTAGCATTAATTCCATAATTAATTAAATCATTGGTTGTTTTTAGATCTCTAGGTAATACTAACTTTGCATATCTTTTCATCAGATATTTTTCTACTTTGTAATGACCGTCTATATATTCTGATTTTGCTGTGGGAATAAAAATAATATCACTATTTGAAAATAAACCTGTCAATAGTAGTGCATATATGTCACCTATTACTATAGATAAATTAACACTATCTCTTTTTTTTCTAATTTCTTTGATTTGTTTATATGTAGATGTTAATAGCCCCGATTTAATATCATTTAATAAGTTTGTAATACTTCCTCTTATTACTCCACCACTAGGAAAAACTTTTCTAGGTCCTAATATTTCCACTGGTAGATTTTTAAATCTATTTCCTTTACCCACTATAGGTAATACAGAGATATTTATATCCTTATTTTTATCTATTAATGATTTTATCAGGTAAGACGAAATTAAATCCTCACCATGACCATTACTTAATATCATTAAATCCTTTTTTTCTCTCATTATATCATCCCTGTTCAAATTGTGATTTATATAGTTTGAAATAATATCCTTCGTTATCAATTAATTCTTCATGAGTACCTTTTTCCATAATTTCTCCTTGCTCAATTACAATGATTTTATCAGCATTTATAATTGTTGATAGCCTATGAGCTATTACAAAAGTAGTTCTGTTTTTGATAAGTCTTTCCAATGCTTCTTGAATTAGTGATTCAGATTTTAAATCAAGGGATGAGGTTGCTTCATCTAAAATTAATATTTTATGATCTGTTAATAAAGCTCTTGCAATTGAAATTCTCTGTTTTTGACCACCTGATAGAGAAACACCTCTTTCACCAATCTCAGTATCATATCCTTTATCAAACTCTACTATAAATTGATGAGCATTAGCTTTTTTAGCGGCATCTATTATTTCTTCTCTTGATTTATGTTCTGCACCATAGGCAATATTCTCAGCAATTGTACCTTTAAAAAGAATTGTCTCTTGAGGTACGATACCAATTTGTTTACGTAATGTATCTATCTTAACATCTTTTATATCAATATCATCAATTCGTATTTCACCTGAATTTACATCATAAAATCTTGGTATGAGATTTACTAATGTTGATTTACCGGCACCACTATGCCCAACAAAAGCAATCATTTCTCCCTTGTTTATATTTAAGTTTATATCTTTTAGTACTTCTTCACCTTCATTATAACTAAAACTAACATTATTAAATTCTACATTACCTTCAATAGAAGGCATTTCAATTGCATCCTTTTTTTCTATTACTCTTTCATCTACTTCTAATAAGTTAAAGATTCGTTCAGAAGCTCCAACAGCTTTTTGCATTAAGTTATAACTTCTACTTAAAATATTAATAGGACTAACTAATAATCCAATATATCCTATAAATGTAATTAACTCACCTGTTGTCATCTCTCCTCTAAGTACTTTATGTCCTCCATACCAGAGAAAGGCTGCTGCACCAAATGAAATTATTAATTCAACTACAGGAGTAATGGTAGCTTCAACTTGTACTCCTTTTAGGTTTTCTTTTAAAGTTCTATCATTAGCTTCTGAAAATTTCTTAATTTCTTTTTCTTCATTATTAAAGGCTTTTACAATTCTAACTGCAGACAATGTCTCTTGTAAAATATTTGTAACACTACTCATCTCATTTTGAATTTTAGTACTAATTGATTTCATCTTGAAACCAAATTTATTAATCGCATATGTAATAATTGGAATAATAATAAATGATACCAATGCTAACTTCCAATCGATATATAATAAGAAACCTACAATTCCTACTATCATAATTGGTTGTAAAACCAAATTAGATAAACCATTTATTAAACTATTTTGAATTACATTTACATCATTTGTTATCCTGGACATTAAATCTCCAGTTCTTTGTCTCTCAAAAAAACTTAATGATAATTTTTGCAAATGACTATATAGTTGTTTTCTCATATCAACAACCACATGCTGACTTAATCCTGAAATCAAATATTTTTGTCCATAGTTAAATAAACCTTTTAAAAAATATAGTAATATTGCTCCACCAGCTATATAGTTTAATATGGCTGCATTTCCAGCTATTAAAACATCATCAATTAGAAACTTAAATAACCATGGAATTAATAAACCAATAATACCAACTAATATTAAACAAACAAGGCCACCAATAAGTTCACCTAAATATGGCCGCATATATTTAAACATTTTTTTATATATTTTCAATTTAAATACCTCCACAAATCTTTATGTTTCATTATATCTAATAGTTCGTTTAGTTCATCTTTTTCATTATATCATCAATAATAACTTTAGAAGCTCCTTTATTATGGTCTAATGATTTAAGTTTATTTTGTATTGCTTCAATTTCATTGTTATTAATCATATTAAGTACTTTTTTTTCTAAATCATCACTATCTATTTTTCCAATAAATTCTGGTACAATCATTTCTCCGGCTATTCTATTAACTAAAGAAATATATCTTGTTTCATCTACTTTTTTAGGAATAACTTTTCTTTTGAGATATTTCCCTAAAATTGGTATCTCACCAATTAGTCCTACCAATCCTTGTAAAGGAACTAATTCTGGCTTATTTAAAGGAAAGATCACTAACATTGGAGTTTCTAAAACTGATAATTCCAAATTGTTTGTCCCGGGGATTGTTATTGCTAAATC
>JBEPXG010000025.1:0-10614 GCA_041642015.1 Halanaerobiales bacterium | reverse complement strand
AGCTAAAAGATTTAGCAATGAAAAAAGCTAAGTTAAAAGTTGAATTTAATAATAAAAAGCGCTCTGAAGATGGTATTGATGATATAAGATTTTTAATCTCTACAAATCCTGGTGAAGATCTTAAACCACTATCAAAAATCATTTCAGGTGGAGAACTTTCCAGAATAATGCTTGCCTTTAAAAATATTATGGCTGATATTGACCGAGTTGAAACTATTGTATTTGATGAGGTTGATAAAGGAATCGGTGGTAAAACAGCTCAAAAAATGGCTGAAAAACTTTATAGAATTTCTAAAAAAAGACAGGTTATCTGTGTCTCTCACTTACCACAGGTAGCTAGTATGGGTGATAACCACTATTATATTAATAAAAGTACGGGTCAAGATAAAAAAACAGTAACAAATATCAAAAATTTAGACCAAGATGATATTATAAAAGAACTTGCTCGTATGCTTGGTGGAGTTAAATTGACTGATACTACAAAAAGTCATGCCCGTGAAATGCTTGAAATGGCAGCCGATAAAAAGAAAACCATTCAATAAATTTAATTAAAATGCATCATATTCTTTATAGATTATTACAAAATATTTACAAATTTGCTATTTTTAGAAGGAAATAAATAGTCAGTATTGTATATATTAATAGACAAAACCTTACTAAACAACTAATCAATACAAAACTACTAAACAATAATATTTAAAGGAGGAATTTTTTATTAGTATTTACAAGAAATCTAGTAATATTGCAATAATCGATCAAGATGAAAAATTTAGCCAGGAATTGAAAAAGGAATTTAAGGACTTAGAAAGGTTTAACTGTTGTGGAATAGCAAATGATGGAGAGAGTGGTTTGGAATTAATTTATGACAAAAAGCCAGACTATATTATCATGGATCTAATACTACCACATTTAGATGGAGTAAGTGTATTAGATGAACTTAAGGAAGATAAACTAATTGAGGATCTCAATATATTAGTTTTATCTTCTTTTTTAAATGAAAAAATGTTAAAAATATTACAAAATTATCAAATTGATTACTTTATGTCTAAACCAGCTGACTTTAAATGTATCAAAGAAAGAATAAAAGATCTTAATACTAGTTATTCTAATAATGAGTTTTCTGGAGGATATATAAAAGAATCAAATGAGGATAATATTTTTCTAAAAATCAATCAAGATATTACAGATCTCTTAGATAAGTTTGGTATACCAGCTAATATTATGGGTTATAAATACTTAAGAAAAGCAATCTTTTTAAGTATTAAAAAGGATGAATTAATTAATTCAATAACTAAAAAGCTTTATCCACAGATTGCAAAAATGTATGAAACTGAAGCAAGTCGGGTTGAAAGAGCAATTCGTCATGCTATTAAAGTATCTTGGGAAAGAGGTAACCAAAAATTGCTTGATAATTATTTTGGTTATAGCATCTCCGAAACAATTGGTAGACCTACCAATGCTCAGTTTATAGCAAAGGTAGCAGATAATTTTAGACTTCAGAACAATTTAATAACAAATTGAATAAATATTCAGAACTGTATAAAAATTATTGAATTATAGTCCCATATACTATATAATGAAAATTGTAAAAAAATAAATTTATGGGGGAGATAAAATGGCATTTAATCTAAAAGGAAGAAGCATGCTAACACTTAAGGACTTTACTAAAGAAGAAATTAGCTATCTTCTAACACTGTCAACTAATCTTAAAGACAAAAAAAGAGCTGGAATCAAAGGTAATTCACTTGAAGGTAAAAATATTGCATTAATATTTGAAAAACCTTCCACAAGAACTAGATGTGCATTTTCTGTTGGTTCAAAAGATGAAGGCGGTATGCCTGAATATCTTGGTAAAAATGATATACAGCTTGGTAAAAAAGAAACTGTGGCTGACACTGCTCGTGTTTTAGGTAGAATGTATGATGGTATTGAATTTAGAGGTTACAAACATGAAACAGTTGAAATATTAGCTGAATATGCAAATGTACCAGTATGGAATGGATTAACTGACCAATATCATCCCACACAAATATTGGCTGACTTTTTAACAATCCAAGAAAACTTTGGAAGGTTAGAAGGTATTAATTTAGTATATGTTGGTGATGGTAGAAACAATATGGCTAACTCATTAATGATTGGTAGTGCCATAATGGGACTTAACTATACTATAGTTTCACCAAAAGAACTATGGCCAAGTGAAGAAATAGTAAATGAAGCTAAAGAATTAGCTAAAAGTTCAAAAGCTACTATAAATATTACTGATGATCCAGTAAAAGGTGTAAAAGATGCAGATGCCATTTATACAGATGTATGGGTATCAATGGGAGAAGAAGATAAATTTGCTGAAAGAATTGACATGTTAAAACCATATCAAGTTAATATGGAAATGATTAAAAACACTGGTAATGAAGATATGATCTTTTTACACTGCTTACCAGCTTATCATAATACAGATACAGAAAATGGTAAAAAAATATATAAAGAACATGGTATTAAAGAAATGGAAGTAACTGAAGATGCATTTGAGAGTAAATATTCTAAAGTCTTTGATCAAGCAGAAAACAGAATGCATACTATAAAAGCTGTTATGGTTGCAACTCTGGGGAATCAATAATTCAGATGCTTGATAAAAGAATAACAGTATTTACTGGAAATTTTGGAAGTGGTAAAACTGAAATTTCCTTAAACTATGCACTTCATTTAAAAGAAAATCATGATATAAATAAAATAGCAGTGGTAGATTTAGATGTAATAAATCCATATTTTCGCTCCAGAGAAAAATCTGATTTAATGGAATCAAAAGGTATTGAAGTAATCTATCCGAAAAAATTAAAGTATGCTGATTTACCTATAATTACGCCTGATATTAATCGATTGTTACAAAATGATAACTATTATGGTGTTATTGATGTAGGTGGAGATAAAGATGGAGCTACTGTTTTAGGTAGTATTGCAGACAATGTAAAAAAAACAGATTATGAGTTGAATTTAGTAGTAAATACTAAACGTCCCTTTACTAATAATGTAGAAGGGATAGTTGAAATGAAAGAAATGATAGAAGAAGCTTCTAAAATATCTGTTGATAATCTTATCTGTAATATTAATGTCGGTGATAGTACCAGTACAGAAGATATCAAAGAAGGGTATAAAACTGTGGAGAATGCTTCTAAACAGTTAAACTTACCCATCAAATTTATATCCATCAAAGAGGATTTACTGGGGGATTTAGAGAAGTTTGAATATAAGCAAGAACTTTTCCCAATTCAAAGATTTCTTAAAAATCCCTGGGATTAATAAATCTGGAGTGAAAATATGAATAAAAAATTAAAAGAGACAAATGAAATTGAAGAGTTAAAAAATATTATTCGTAAAAAGAATGTAATAATTAACTCCACACATGATGGATTGATATCTGTAGATGAAGAGGGTAGAATTGAACTTTTCAATGATGCAGCAGAAAAGATGTTTGCCCTTGATAGAAAAGAAGTTCTAAATGAAAAAATAGAGGAAGTAATTCCAAACACAAGACTACATGTTGTATTAAATACAGGAAAAGCAGAACTCAATCAAATACAAAATACTAAAGAAACTACTATTATTACAAACCGAGTTCCAGTAAAAGATAAACAAAACAACATTATTGGTGCAGTTGCTGTCTTTAGAGACATTACTGAAGTTAGAAATCTTGCAGAAGAAATAACCAATTTAAAAGAGATCAGAATTATGTTAGAGGCAATAATTAATTCTACTCAGGATGCAATCAGTGTTGTTGATGAAAATGGAGTTGGGATATTAATAAATCCTGCCTATACAAAACTAACTGGTTTAACTGAAGAAGATATAATTGGTAAACCTGCAAATGTAGATATTGCTGAAGGGCAGAGTATGCATTACAAGGTTTTAGAAACCAAAAAACCTGTTAAAGGTGTTAGGATGAAAGTTGAACCTAACAAAAAAGATGTAATTGTAGATGCAGCACCTATTATAGTTGATGGAGAACTAAAAGGTAGTGTTGCTGTTGCCCATGATGTTTCTGAAATAAAGAAACTAACTGAAGAGTTAGACCAAGCTAAACAAATCATAAGACAGATTTCAGCTAAATATTCTTTTAAAGATATAGTAGGTAGTTCTGATAATATGAAAAATGTTATCAACCAGGCTGAAAAAGCCTCTAGGACACCAATAACTGTATTACTTAGAGGTGAGAGTGGAACTGGTAAAGAACTTTTTGCACATGCAATTCATAATAATAGTGAAAGAAGTAATCAAAAATTTATCAGGGTTAACTGTTCTGCTCTTGCAGACAATATATTAGAAAGTGAACTTTTCGGTTATACGGAAGGTGCCTTTACAGGTGCAAAAAAAGGTGGTAAAAAAGGTCTTTTTGAAGAAGCAGACCAAGGAACTATATTTTTAGATGAGATCGGTAAAATAAGTATGAAGTTACAGTCAAAACTGCTTCGTGTTATTCAAGAAAAAGAAATATTAAGAGTTGGTGGAACAAGACCAATTGATATTAATGTAAGAATAATAGTTGCAACAAATATTAATCTAGAAGAAGCAATTCAAGCAGGAAACTTTAGAGAAGACCTTTATTATAGATTAAATGTTTTTCCAATCTTTATACCACCATTAAGAGATAGAAAAGAAGATATACCGGCTTTAGTAGAACATATAATAAAGAAGTTTAACCAAGAGTATGGTCGTTCTGTAAAAGGATGTTCAGAAAATGTATATAAATACCTAAATGATTATGATTGGCCAGGTAATGTTAGAGAACTTGAAAATATTATTGGAAGGGCAATTATAAATTTAGGTTTAAGTGAAGATATAATACGGATTGAACACATCCCTGATATTATTGGTGGAGAAACAATAGGTGAGAAAACACAGAAAAAGCCAGATTTAGATTACTCACTTAAAGAAAACTCCTTAAAAGATATTATTAACAGTACTGAAAAAGAAGTAATCAAAAAGGCATTAAAAGAAACTAATGGCAATCGGAAAGAAGCGGCAGAAATATTGGATATTGCTGTTAGAAGCCTTTATTACAAAATTAATAAATATAATTTAAATTAAATAACTGCAAAATTATGCCTGCAATAAAATGCAGGCATGTTTTGTTTTGCAGTTGTGAAAAAATTATTAAAATAATTAATTTTTAAACAATCCTATATTTATAGGATTTCTTTTTTTATAAAGGGTATTTTAAACAAAATTTTAAGTTGGTACAGTTTATGCATTATATATAAGGTGCAAATATTATATTTTCTAAAGGGGGAAAAATTTTTAATGGAACTATTTAAAGAAATGGAAAAGCACGGCCATGAACAGGTTATGTTTCTTCAGGATAATAAAGTTGGATTAAAAGCAGTTATTGCAATTCATAATACTGTTTTAGGCCCAAGTCTCGGTGGTTGTAGAATGTGGGATTATGATGAAGAAGAGGAAATGATAATTGATGCACTTCGTCTATCAAAAGGTATGACCTATAAGTCCGGTATATCTGGTGTAGACTTTGGTGGAGCCAAAAGTGTTATTTGGGGAGATCCTAAAGAAGATAAAAGTGAAGGTCTCTTTAGAGCATTAGGTAAATTTATCAATACTTTAAACGGACGCTATTCTACAGGTACTGATGTAGGAACAACATATGATGATTTTGTTATCTTAAGAAAAGAAACTCCTTATGTAGGTGCCCTACCTAAAGAGTATGGTGGTAGTGGTGATTCTTCTATAGCTACTGCTTATGGTGTTTTCCATGGTATTAAAGCAAGTTGTAAACATAAATATGGTTCTGATGATCTTGATGGTTTAACAGTTGCTGTTCAGGGATTAGGAAAAGTTGGTTCTAAATTAACTAAACATTTAATTGATTCAGGTTGTGAAGTAATTGCAACTGATATAAATGAACAGTATATTGCTGATGGTAAAAAATTAGGTGCAAAAATTGTTGAACCTGATGAAATTTATGATGTAGATTGTGACATCTTTTCTCCAAATGCCTTAGGAGCAGTAATTAATGAAGATACAATAGATAGATTAAAATGTGATATTATTGCTGGTGCTGCAAACAATGTTTTACAAACACATGAATATGCAGACCTACTAAAAGAAAAAGGTATTCTCTATGCTCCTGATTATGTAATTAATGCTGGAGGATTAATCCAGGTTGCAGATGAGTTAGCAGTTGGAGGATATAATGAAGAAAGAACAATGAAAAAATGTGAAGGAATTTATGATAAATTAATTCAAATATATAAAACTGCAGATCAAAAAGGTATTACAACAGTTGATGCAGCTGATCATATGGTAGAAGAAAGAATAGAGATGATAAAAGCAATTCATAATATAAGGGGGTAAATGAAATTGTTAGAAAATATTGAACAACTATTAAAACAAGCTAAAGATGAAAAGCCCCTAAAATTAGCTGTAGTTGCAGCTGAAGATGAAGTTGTTGTAAACAGTATTAAAAAGGCAACAAATTTAGGTATTGTAAAACCAATCTTAATAGGGGATAAAACAAAAATTGAAAAAATAGTTAATAAAAAAGATCTTACAGATAAAGTAGAAATCATTGGAACTCAGTCCAAAAAAGATTCGGCCCATAAAGCAATGGAACTAATCAGAGATGGGAAAGCTGATTATCCGATGAAAGGTCATATTAGTACTAGTGTGATTTTAAAAGCACTTTTAGATAAAAATTATGGACTTAGAGGAGATAATATATTAAGTTTAGTTACCTTAATATATCTTGAAGAAGAAAAAAGATTTGTAATTTTAACAGATGGTGGGATGAATATAGCTCCTGATTTAGAAGATAAGATTGATTTGATTAATAATGCTGTACAGATGGCAAATGCAGTAGGAATTGAGAAGCCAAAAACTGCAGTATTAGCTGCTGTAGAAGCTGTTAATCCTGCTATGGAAGCAACCTTAGAAGCAGCAGCATTATCCAAAATGAGTGACCGTGGACAACTAGGTAATGTAATTGTAGATGGACCACTTGCTTTTGATAATGCAATTAGTAAAGAAGCTGCTGAACATAAAGGTATAGATAGTCCGGTTGCAGGTAATGCAGATATTTTGTTAGTGCCTGATATAGAAGCTGGCAATGTATTATATAAGTCACTTGTCTTTTATGGAAAACAACCTTCTGCAAGTGTTATTGTTGGTGCAAAAGTACCTCTTGTAATTACATCACGTGCAGATAGCTCAGAAACTAAATTAAATTCAATAGCTCTTGGTAAGATTATGACTGAAAATATCAATAATTTTTAGGGAGGAAGATAATAAATGGAAGATCTATTTAAAAGATTAGAACTGGATGATTATGAACAAGTTGTATTTAACTATGATGAGGCTTCAGGATTAAAGGCAATAATTGCAATTCATGATACTACTTTAGGACCTGCTTTAGGTGGAACTAGAATTTGGAACTATGAAAATGAAGAAGAAGCTTTAAATGATGTATTAAGATTAGCTAAAGGTATGACATATAAGTCAGCTGCTGCTGGTCTAAACCTCGGTGGAGGAAAAGCTGTAATTATTGGAGATCCTGAAGAAATAAAAAGTGAAGAACTCTGGAGAGCATATGGACGTTTTGTGCAGAGTTTAAATGGACGTTATATAACTGCTGAAGATGTAAATACTTCTGTTGATGATATGCATATAGTTGCTGAAGAAACTGACTTTGTTACTGGCCTTCCTAGTACAAGTGGTGATCCTTCTCCAGTAACAGCACTTGGTGTATTTCATGGTATCTTAGCTTCTGCTGATGAAGTTTATGGTACAGCTGACTTACACGGAAAAGTAGTTGCTGTTCAGGGTGTTGGACATGTAGGATATTATGTAGTAAAACACTTAAAAGAAGCTGGAGCAGATGTAGTTGTTACTGATATTAAAAAAGAAAACATTGAAAAAGTTGTAGAAGACTTTGGAGTTAAAGTAGTAGAACCTGGTAAGATATATAGTGTAGACTGTGATATCTTTGCTCCCTGTGCATTAGGTGCAGTAATTAATGATGATACTATACCACAGCTTAAATGTGATATTGTAGCTGGAGCTGCAAATAATGTCTTAGAAGAAGAAAGACATGGAGACATTTTAGAAGAAAAAGGTATTTTATATGCTCCCGACTATGTAATTAATGCTGGTGGAGTTATTAATGTATATGATGAATTAATTGGTTATGACAGAGAACGTGCCTTAAGAAGAGCAAAAAATATATATAATAATATTAAAAAGGTATTTAAAATAAGTAAAAGAGATGATATTCCAACATACAAGGCAGCTGATATTATGGCAGAAGAAAGAATCAATAATATTGGTAATGTAAGAAGAAACTATATTCCTCGATAGGAGTGTCACTATGGATAAATTAATTTTAACGATTAATCCTGGTTCAACGACGACAAAACTTGGATTATACAATAAAACAACAGAAATTAAAAAAATGAATATAGAACATGATATTAAAGACTTAAAGAAATTCAAAAACATTAGTGACCAATTAGACTTTAGATATGAGTATATCTTAAACTTTCTAAAAGAGGAAGATATTGATATAACTAACTTTTCTGCTGTTGTTGGTCGTGGTGGACTACTTAGACCAATTGATGGTGGAACTTATGAAGTAAATGAAGAAATGAAAAAAGATTTAAAAGAATCTAAACGAGGAGAACACGCTAGTAATCTGGGGGGGTTACTAGCAGATCTTCTTGCCAATGAGGCAAACTGCCCAGCATATATTGTTGATCCTGTTGTGGTAGACGAAATGCAGGAAATAGCTAAAATATCTGGGGTACCTGAATTAGAAAGAAGAAGTATTTTACATGCTTTAAACCAAAAAGCAGTTGCTAGAAAGTATGCTGAAATAGTTAATAAAGATTATGAAAAAATCAATATTATTGTTGCTCATCTGGGTGGCGGAATTTCAGTTGGTGCACATAATAAGGGCAAAATAATTGATGTAAACAATGCTTTAAGTGGTGATGGTCCATTTAGTCCTAACCGTAGTGGTGGTGTACCTAGTGCTGGACTTCTAGATCTTTGTTATTCAGGTGATTATACAAAAGACGAGTTAAAGTCTAAGTTAATTGGTAAGGGTGGCGTAGTTGCTTACCTTAATACAAGTAATATGATAGAAGTTGAAAATATGATTGATAAAGGTGATGAAAAAGCCAAACTGATCTTTGAAGCAATGGCTTATCAAGTTGCAAAAGAAATAGGTAGTATGTCTGCTGTTTTAAGTGGAGACTGTGAAGCAGTAATCTTAACGGGTGGAATAGCATATTCAGACCGTTTTGTCCATTTAATTGAAAATAGGGTAAGACATATTGCACCTGTTAAAATATTTGCTGGTGAAGAAGAGTTGGAAGCATTAGCTGCCGGCGCTTATCGTGTATTGGCTGGACTAGAAAAAGCCAAGAAATACTAAGGGGGTGTCTGGATGGTAAAAGATAAAAATGTTGTTTTTGATATAGAGAGATGTAAAGGATGTGAACTTTGTACTGTAGTCTGTCCAGTAAGTATTATTGATATGTCAGAAGATATTAACAGTCATGGATACCATTATGCTAAAGTAGATGAACAAGATAAGTGCATAAGTTGTGCAATGTGTGCAACAATGTGTCCTGATGTTGTAATAAAGGTATATAAAGAAGAATAAAAAGGGGGATTGAATATATATGGGTGAAAAAGTTTTGATGAAGGGGAATGAAGCGATAGCTGAAGCTGCAATAAGAGCAGGCTGTAGATACTTTTTTGGTTATCCAATTACCCCTCAAAGTGAACTACCCGCTTATTTAGCTAGAAAGTTTCCAGAAGTTGGAGGCACATTTTTACAGGCAGAAAGTGAAGTGGCTGCTAGTAATATGATCTATGGTGCTGCAGGAGCTGGAGCAAGAGTTTTAACCTCTTCTTCAAGTCCGGGAATTAGTTTAAAAGCAGAAGGTATATCTTACATAGCAGGGGCTGAATTACCTGCTGTAATTATAAATATAATGAGAGGTGGACCAGGTTTAGGTTCAATTCAACCATCTCAGGCTGACTATTTTCAAGCAACAAAGGGAATGGCTCATGGTGATTTTAGACTATTTGTTCTAGCACCAAGTTCTGTTCAAGAAGCTGTTGAATTAACAATGCTGGCCTTTGAAGTAGCTGATAAATATAGAAACCCATCACTTATCGTAGGAGATGGAATTATCGGTCAGATGATGGAACCTGTTGAGTTTCCAGAACCTGTTGATCCTGATAAGTTACCTAAAAAAGAATGGGCTACAGATGGAGCAAAAGGAAGAAAGCCCAATATCATAAACTCACTTGCTTTAGAACCTGAAGATTTAGAGAATCATAATCTCAAGTTAAAAGCTAAGTATGACAAAATGAAAGAAGAAGAAGTAAGATATGAAGAAATTCAAACTGAAGATGCAGATACAATAATTGTAGCATATGGAACAACTGCTAGAATTGCTTCAAGTGCAATTGAATTAGCACGTAAAAAGGGACATAAGGTAGGACTAATAAGACCAATTACACTTTTCCCTTTCCCAACTGAAGCAATTAGTAAGGCTGCTGAAAAAGCAGATAACTTCTTAGCGGTTGAAATGAGTACAG
>JBEPXG010000024.1:0-10620 GCA_041642015.1 Halanaerobiales bacterium | reverse complement strand
CATTTTTAATACTTCTTGTCATAGTGTTAATAACTAAGTTTTTAACAGAAGGAGTTAGTAATGTTGCAGCTGTTGCTATTGTTTTACCAATTGCATATAGTATGGGTAATATACTTAATTTTAATCCATTAATTATTACCTATCTTGTTGCTCTGACAGGTGGTCTTGCTTTTATGTTACCAATGGGGGCACCACCAAATGCAATTGCTTTTTCATCTGGGTATTTAGAATTAAAAGAAGTTATAAAAGTTGGATTTATATTAAATTTGATTTCAATAGTTTTATTGTATATAATTGCTGTCAGAATATGGCCATTATTGGGACTAAAATTATTTCTTTAATTAGGGATTGTGATAAAAATGAAAAAAACCATGGTTTTACTTTTCAGTTTTGCTAAAATTGAAGATGTTATAGAAGAAGTCGAAAACACTATTGATGAAAGTACTAGTGAGTTACATCTATGTTTTTATCAAAAAAAGGATGTGCCAGAAACATTATCTTCATTAATGGGAGTTTATTTAGGTGAAAAGATACAAAAGGATGTTGAAAATACAATACTTAAAGAATACTTCAGAATGAAAGAAGAAATAACTTTTAGATTTAATGAACTTGCTAAAAAAAATAATATTAACGTTAAAACACAATTATTTAGAAGTTATTCAACAGATAAAATATATAACTATATACACGAAAATGAAATTGATTATCTTATAGTAAACTACTTTAAAAATGAATTTAATTCACAAAAGGTTTATACTAATATTGAAAAACAGTTTTTAGATACATTAGATGTGAAATATAAATTATTTAAACACACAAACTAAAATATTATATTATTATATATTGTATTTTATAGTTAGTATTTAGTTTTGTTTATTAATCGAGGTGACACACTATGACTATATTTATAATAAGCTTATCTGTTTTATTTATTATCACTGCATTTTATATGTTTTTAAATACTAAAAGTACAAAAATAGGAAAAATAGTATTTAATATATTCTTTTTATTTAGCTTTTCATTACACATCTTATTTTTAGTTTCATATTATTTTACAGGAGAAGGTATTAATGATGCAGTATTATACCATATTAAATATGGTTTGGCAGGAGCTAGTTTCTTAGAGTATTGGAAAATAGTCCTTTTTACTGTTGTTTCATTTGTTTTAATCTTTTTTATAATTCACTATATTTTCAATAAAAAGAAAAAACACAGATTTAATAAAATGTTTTTATATATTTCATTTATAATAATAATTTTATCTGTAATTATTAATCCGGCTTCATATGATTTATATAATATCTATCTTAATCGAAATGAAGAAGTTAAATTTAGTGATTACTATAATGAACCAAGTGTAGAAAAAATTGGGGAGAACAAAAATCTAGTATATATTTATGCTGAAAGTTTTGAAAGAACTTATTTCAATGATAAATTATTCCCTGATTTAATAACAGAGTTAGAAAAAATTGAAAATCATAGTATTACTTTTACTGATATAAGACAAGTAGCAGGTACCAGTTGGACAATCGGAGGAATGGTTTCAAGTCAACTTGGTTTACCACTTTTTACTCCTATCAATAATAAAGATATGGAAGAAAATGATGATTTCTTACCAAAAGCAAAGGGAATAGGAGATCTTTTAAGTGATGAAGGTTACTATCTAACATTTTTTGGTGGTGCAGAATTAGAATTTCAAGAAAAAGGTACTTTTTATGCAACACATAAGTTTGATGAAATTCATGGTCTAAAAGATCTTTCTAAAAGATTAGATAGTAAAGAAGATTTAAATAACTGGGGAGTGGATGATGATAAATTATTAGGATTTGCTTATGATAGATTTATAGAACTATCTAAAAACAAAGATAAATTTGGAATGTATTTAATAACTCTAGGAACACATCACCCACAAGGACACGTCCCTGAAGAGTATAGAGATATTAAATATAAGGATGGGGATAATCCAATACTAAATGCAATTAAAGTATCAGATATATTGATTTCTGATTTTGTAAATAAAATATTAGACTCAAAATATGCTGAAGATACAGTTATAGTTATTGCTTCTGATCATCTGGCTATGAGAAATACAGCTTTTGATAAACTTGAAGATGCTAAAAGAAGAAATATGTTTATGATTATTGAACCAAATAATAAAGTTTCTAAAAAAATATCAAGGGCTGGTTCAACATTAGATATAGCTCCAACAATATTACCATTTATAGGTTATGATGCAGAGATTGCTCTAGGAAGAGATCTATTAGATAATAATTATTCTAGGTATGAAATAAAACAAATCCATGATAACTTAATATCATGGAAAGAAGACATAAAAGAATTTTGGGGCGAATTAGCCGAAGATGAACTTATTGATTAATATTATTAATTACTTGGATCGCGTTATGATGTAATTTGATTTCTAAAGGGAATTTTGGCCCTTTTTCGCCATCTATATTTGAATCATATGTATTGGCCTTATTATCATCAATTTCGATCTCAAAGTAGTTATCTTGGACATATATAAAGTTCTTGCTTGAAAAATTTTCTTTATCTAAAAGATTCATCAATAAAGTAGGTAATCTATAGAGTTGGTTGGTTTTAACTCCTATAAAATCAAACATCCCATCATTGATAGAAGCAAATTTTGCTAAGTTTTGAAAACCGCCAGCTCTTTTGCTGTTTAATACAAAAAACATAAAAAGATCTTCTTCAATTGTTTGGTTTGATGTTTTTATTTTAAATGGTATTGCTTTTATTTTAGGTATTTCTCTAAGGCCATTTATATAATAAGCTAACTTTCCGAAAGTATTTTTTAAGTTTATATCAATATCATGTGAAATACTTGAAAAGAGTCCACCAACACAAACATTAATAAAAAATTTATTATTAACTTCACCAACATCGATTCTATTGATGTTATCTTCTAATAAAATATCAAAACATTTTTCATATCTTTTTGGTATATTCAAAAATGATGCAAAATCATTTACTGTACCTGAAGGAATAATACCAAGAGGTATATCTATATTTTTATTCATCATATCATTGACTATTTCATTAACAGAACCGTCTCCACCAGCAATTATTATTTTTTTATAACTTTCATCAATATTTTCTAATCCTTTATGAAGATCATTTTTTTCCATACTTCTAAATATGTCAACATTATATCCAGCACCTTGAAATTTTTTTAAAAACATATCTAAATAGTTAGGAAAATCCTTAGTTCCTGAATGAGGATTATATATTAATTTTACTTTTTTCATTATTAACACCTACAATCTTTATATTAAATGATTCATTTTTAACTTATTCTTATTATAAGTCATACAGATGAATTTAACAAATATAATACAGAGGAGAAAAGAGCTTATGTTATATTTAATAATAATCTTAGTCATTATATTTTTAAGTTATAAGCTAATAGATAGACATACTCATGATATTGAGATAAATAGAAAAACTTTAAAATCCAAAAATATCAATAATGATTTTACCATATTACATTTGTCTGATTTGCATTTCAACTTTAATAAAAAATATCAAGATAAAATAGTCAATCTGATTAATAAATTAGACTATGACTTAATAACTATAACTGGAGATTATCTAAATGGAGAAGAGTACTTAGTAAATCTTGATATGTTTTTAAAAAAATTAGAGAACAATAAACCAATTTATGCAGTATTAGGAAATAATGATCAAAAATTTAAAAACGAAATTATTGATTTATTTAATGAAAATAATATATATTTATTAAATAATCAAAATGAAAAACTTATTATAAGTGATAATGATATAAATATTATTGGTGTGGATACACCTGATTTAGATAAAGATGACTATAATAAAGCGATTAAAGATATTAATTTAAAGGATAACTTTAACTTATTACTTTCACATACATATCATATAACAGATAAAAAAAATTTAGACAATATTGATTTGGTATTGGTAGGAGATACTCATGGAGGCCAGATTAATTTACCTTTACTCAATAAAATTGCTAATAGAAAATTTGAATTGAAGTATAAGAATGGTTTATATAAATTAAAGGATAATAAAGCTTTAATTGTTAATAAAGGAATTGGAACAAATATTTTACCATTTAGAATCAATTGTAAACCTGAATTAGTTTTAATAAACATATATAAAAATGATTAAAACCATAAATGAGGTGGTTCTATGACAATATATTTAAAAATGTTAATTTACATATTATCTTTTTTATCATTATCTCTTTTCTTAGCTTTAATTATTTTTCATTTAAGATTAAAATACTATGAAAATAAAGAACAATTATATAAAGAAAAGTATTCCTCTATTATTGAGTCATACATAGACTCTGAAATTAATTTAGAAAAAACTATTTCCTATTTTGAAAATGAAAATAACTATAAAATATTAAAAAATATTTTTAAACCTTATATAAATAAGTATGAAAATGAAAAACATGATAGATTAAAAATATTAATTAATAAAATTGGGTTAAACAATTATTTGTATGAAAAATTAAAATCTAATAATAAAAAGAAAACTTTAAAAGCTGCTTCATTTCTGGGAAAGCTTCAAGATAGAAATGCTCTTAATAAACTTGAAAAATTATTGAGATCTAATGATAGATTAAAAGTTATTACATCTGCCTGGGCAATCTCTGAAATAGGGGATTTATCATATTTAAAACCAGTTATTAAAACTCTTTTAAATAAATCTGAAATGACATATGAAGCAATAACCGAACTCTTAGTTAATTTTGGAAAAAATATTTGTGACAAATTAATTGATTATTTAAATAAAGATTTAAAAGAAGATGATTATTTAGTTAATGAATTTGAAACAGATGAATATAAAATACTTTCTGTATTTATAGATATTTTTGGGTTTTATAGATATGAAAAAAGTTTGAAAGTATTAGAAAAACTTTTAATAGAAAATACAAATGAAGAAGTAACTATACATATTTTTAAAGCTTTAGTTAAGATTGGCCAACCAGTTAATGTCAATCTAAAACAGTTTTTACAAAGTGAAAGTTGGGTTATAAGAAGTCAATCTGCTAAATATATTGGTGTTATTGGTGCAGAAGAACATACACAGACATTGAGTTATCTATTATATGATGAAAATTGGTGGGTTGGTTATTATGCAGCTCAATCACTTTGGAAAATGGATAAAACTGAATTAATGAAAAATATCATAAAACATGATAATCCTGGTGCGGAAATGTGTAGTTATGTTTTAGCCAAAAATAATTATGTTTTTAATCTGGAGGGAAGTTAATGCTTAGAAGTACATTATTGACAATTGATTATATAGCAATTATTTACTTTATCATCATAAATATAACATACATATTTTTAAATTTTATTGCATTTTTTTCAATAAGAAAAAATCAATTAAAAGAAGAAGTACTTGATATTGAAAAAAGATTTAGTAGTGAGTTTTATAAACCTCTAAGTATTATAGTACCAGCATACAATGAACAAGAAACAATTACTGAAAACTTAAATTCTATACTTAAACTCGAATATCCTGAATTTGAAATCATTGTTGTAAATGATGGATCAACAGATAATACTATGGAAAAATTAATAGAAGATTTTAACCTTACAACTTTTAATAAAAATTATAGTGAAGATATTGAAACCAAGAATATTAAAAATATCTATAAATCAACGTCACATCCTGAATTATTTATAATAGATAAAGAAAATGGGGGAAAAGGAGATGCTTTAAATGCAGGAGTGAATTTATCTGATTATCCTCTTGTATGTAATATTGATGCTGATTCAATTATCGATAGTAAAGCATTATTAAGTATTGTAGTTCCTTTCGTAAATGATTGGAGAGTTGTTGCTGCTGGTGGAACGGTTCGAATAGCAAACAGTAGTAAAATTCAAGATGGAAAAGTAAAAGAAGTAAAACTATCCAACAAGTATTTAGTAAGAATGCAAGTTATTGAATATCTAAGAGCATTTTTATTTGGTAGAGTCGGTTGGGCTGGTATAAACAGTCTTTTAATTATTTCGGGGGCTTTTGGTGTATTTAAAAAGAAACATCTTATAAAAGCTGGAGGATATAATACTAATACAGTAGGAGAAGACATGGAATTAGTTCTTAGATTAAATAGAAAAATGAATAAAAATAATCGAAAATATAAAATAGTCTTTTTACCTGAACCAGTTTGTTGGACTCAAGTTCCTGAAAAATTAAGTTCACTTAAAAGCCAAAGAAAAAGATGGCATCAAGGATTAGGTGAAAGTCTATTATATAACTTTGAAATGTTTTTTAACCCTAATTATGGAACAAGTGGACTTATTGCATTTCCATTTTATTTTTTTATAGAATTACTCGGCCCTATAATTGAAATTTTTGGTTATAGTGCAATCATTTTAACTATTTTATTAGAATTTGACGGTAATAATGTTGTATTACTTTTTTTAGTTTCTAGTATATTGTTGGGAGTATTGTTATCTTTAACATCACTCTTATTTGAAGAAATGACCTTTCGTAAATATAAAAAGACAAAAGATGTTATTATATTATCTTTTTATGCCATACTTGAAAACTTTGGATATAAACAATTAAATTCTATTTGGAGATTTATTGGATTATATAAACTAATTACAAGAAATGAAGAATGGGGATACCAAGAACGTAGTTCATTTAATGTAGAAGAGTAAAAAATAATATTTATTATAAAATAGAGTTAAAATATTTGTATATTCAAGATATTTTTCTCATCTTTTTAAAGGACTTTTAAAAAGTATATATAATATATAACATAGAAATAATAAAAATGAAATCTAAGGATTGATTTTATGGAAATAAAAAATTCTAAAGCCTTAAAAAAACACAATCAATATACTGTATTAAATGAAATATTAAATAGGCAACCTGTTTCTAGATCTAGTTTGACACAGTATTTAGAGGTGTCCCATACAACTATATCTTATCTAGTTAAAGATCTAATGGATAAGGATTTAGTTGTTGAGACAACTGCTGATTCTACAGGAGGAAGACCACCTAAAGTATTAAGTTTTAAAGGTGATGATAAATACATAATCTCTATAAGTTTAGAAGAAAGAAAAATTTCTTATGCTTTATATAATTTAAATATAGAATTAATTGATAAAACAATAATTGATGTAGAAGGAATGTCCTTTGTTAGTATTATAAAAAAATTAGAAAAGTTAAATAAACAAAAAAATAATGAGTTCAAAATAGATAATAATAATATTTATGGAATAGGGGTTTCAGTACCTGGTATCTATAAAGCAGATAAAGATATTATTGTAAGTTCAACAACACATTATTTAAATGATGTTAGTCTCAAGGAGGAATTATCTAAAATATTTGAATATGCTCCAATCTATATAGATAATGATGCAAACTTATCAGTCTATTATGAATGGAGTCATATGTTAGATAAAAAATATGACAACTTAATTTATATTTATGTTGTAGATGGTATAGGTAGTGGAATTATTGTTGATAATAACTTATATACAGGTAGCCATGGAAATGCAGGAGAAATTGGACATATGAGGGTTAAGTCCAATGGCAAGAAATGTATCTGTGGAGGTACAGGCTGTTTAGAAACTATATCTTCAATTAAAGCTATTGAAGATGATTTTAACTTATCAGTTGATAATGGAGAAGAAACCTTTTTAACAGATTTATTTGAATATCCATTTAATTATAAAGAGATTATAACTGGTTATTTAAATAATGATTCGTTAAGTAAAAAAATAATTAACAGATCAACTAAATACTTTGTAAGGGCATTATCGAGTATAATTAATATTTTTGATCCTCAAATTATTGTTTTAGGTGGATTATTTGATGAATTTAATTCAGAAATGATAAGTGAAATAGATCAAAAATTAGAAGTTTCATACTTTCCAGATAAAAATGATAAACCAAAGATAATAAATAGAAGAGACCAACCAAATTATCAATTATGTGCAGTAACTTCCTTCGTATTTGATAAATGGAAGGCAAATATATAATAGTTAACATGTCAATTTATAGAAAATTACAGAATTTTCAAAAATACTTGAATACTTGGATTAATACTAATAAAATTAAATAAGAGAGGTTTTTTTACAGACTTTTCAAAGGAGTTTTAAAAAGTATTATAAAAAGGGAGGGATATTAAAAAACAAAATTTATTAAGGGTATTAAAAAATTAAAGGGGGATAAAAAAGTGTTTAATAAAAAATCACTGTTAATCTTAACACTTGTAGTATTATTTGTAGGTGTATTTGCATTATCAACTTCTGCTGAAACAATTAGAATGATCTCTATGAAACAAGCTGGTTGGACTCCAGAAGAATATGACCAGATTATTGCTGAGTTTAAAGAAGATAATCCTGGTGTAGATGTAGAACTTACTCTAGTTGGTTATGATGCTTTACATGATAAATTAATTACTTCAATATCTGGATCAAATCCAGCATATGATGTAATCTTAGTTGATGATATCTGGTATGCTCAGTTTGCTGAAGCTGGCTGGTTATTAGATGTAACAGACCGAGTATCTGATGATATGACTCAAGATGTATATGATAAAGCTTGGGAAATTGTTGGATATAATGATAGTCTTTATGGACTTCCTTGGTTACTTGACTTAGAATATTTCTTTTATAATGAAGATATGTTAAATGAAGCTGGTATTGAAAATCCACCTACAACTTGGGAAGAAGTTGTAGAACAATCAAAAATACTTAAAGAACAAGGTATTGTTGAATATCCAATGGTATGGAGTTGGGCTCAAATTGAAGCTCTCATCTGTGACTGGGTAACACTACTTAAAGGTAACAATGGTGAATTCTTTGATGAAAACAATGAACCCGCTTTTAACAATGCAGAAGGTGTAGAAACTTTAACCTGGATGAAAAATACTTTAGATAATGAATTAACTAATCCAGCAAGTTTATCCGCTAATGAAGAAGAAGTAAGAAGAATCTTCTCTCAAGGAAATGCTGCTTTTGCAATTAACTGGGTATATATGTATGAACTATTAAATAACCCAGATGAATCTAACATAGTAGGACAAACAGAACTTGCTTTAATGCCTGTATTTGAAGATGCAAAAGCTGAAGGTATTGAAAGTGCCAGTATAACTGGATCAATGGGCTTTAGTGTAACTAAAAATTCACCAAATAAAGATCTTGCTTATGAACTAATTGAATTTATGACAAGCAAAGATATTCAAACTAGATATGCAGACCATGTAACACCAATGTATAAATCAGTAATGAGTCAAGATGAAATTATAGAAATGCATCCTGAAACATTCAAGATGTTCGATAAACAGTTCCCATTCATTTATTCAAGACCTAAAGTTCCATACTATACAGAAGTTTCCCGTGCATTACAAACTTCAATTCAAAATGCTCTTGTAGGAAATGTTAGTCCACAAGAAGCTTTAGATAATGCTGCAGAAGAAGTAGAAAAAATTCAAGAACGTTGGTAAAATAGTAATATATAGTGTGGGGTGTATAAACACTCCACACTTCTTTTAAAAGTATTTTATGGGGGATAGTATTATGAACTTTATTAAAAATAAGATTACTAATAAGTTTGAAAAAAGTACAAATCTACTAGGGTGGATATTAGTTCTTCCAAGCTTTTTAATAATTGCTTCTGTAGTATTTTATCCAATTATTAGGACAATGTGGTTAAGCTTTACAAATTACTCCTTAGCTTATCCCTGGAGAACACAGTTTATAGGTATTAAAAATTACATAGATTTTTTTACTTCTTTTGATTTTTGGGCAACAATTGGTAGAACTGCTTACTTTACTATAGTTTCTACTGGTATTGAAATTGCTTTAGGAATTGCAATTGCCTATTTAATTAACTTACATCTAAAAGGTTGGAAAATATTAAGAACAATTGTTATTATACCCTGGGCTGTACCAACTGTGGTTAATGCAATCATGTGGAAATGGATCTATAATGCTGAATATGGTGCTTTAAATGGACTTTTACAATCATTAAATATTATTGATAAGTATCAAACCTGGTTATCCGAACCATGGACTGCTATGAACTTAGTTATCTTAGCTGATGTTTGGAAATGTACTCCCTTTGTTATTTTAATTGTTAGTGCTGCTTTAGCAACAATAAGTGAAGATCTCTATGAAGCAGCAGATATTGACGGTGCAAACGGATTTCAAACTTTCCGCTATATTACTTTACCTTTATTAAAACCAGCAATAATGGTAGCTTTAGTAATAAGAACTGTTGAAGCATTTAAAGCCTTTGATATTATCTATGTTTTAACCAGAGGTGGACCAGCTAATGGTACTCAGATTATTTCATATAAGGCATATTTGGAATCATTTAGTTTTCTAAACATGGGAAGAGGTTCTGCTCTTTCATTTATTGTTTCTGTCTTTATATTAATATTATCTTTAGTTTATATCAGGCTTTTATATACAGAGGATGTGTAAACAATGAGAAAAATGACAAAAACAAAAAAGATAATTGGATACATTCTAATGGTAGTTGTAGCTATCTGGATATTAGCTCCAATATACTGGCTAGTTATTTCTAGTTTATCAACACAGTCCTCATTGTTAGTTAAACCAATTGATTGGATTCCTGATAATT
>JBEPXG010000023.1:0-10644 GCA_041642015.1 Halanaerobiales bacterium | reverse complement strand
TGGCTGGAATAGTAGTTAGGCCAGCTTTTTTTGCGGCTCTCCACCTTCTTTCTCCAGTTACAAGTTCAAAGTTTTCATATTGGACTTCTCTAACTGTTACAGGTTGAAGTACTCCTTTGTTAGCAATTGATTTGGATAATTCTTCAAGCGCATCATTAGTAAATCTGTTACGTGGTTGAAATGGATTAGGCTTGATTTTTTCTACATTGATATCTTTGATCTCATGTTCTCTTTTCTCACCTTGGCTTTTTGACAGTAAAGCATCTAGCCCTTTACCCAATCTTTTTTTATTCACGTTCAATCACTTCCTTTGCCAAATCTTTATATGCTTTTGCTCCTCTTGATGAAGGATCATAAGTTACTATTGGTTCACCAAAACTTGGAGCCTCACTTAACCTAACATTTCTTGGTATTATAGTATTAAAAACATCTTTTCCAAAATACTTTTTTACTTCTTCTATTACCTGACTTGAAAGATTAGTTCGGGCATCATTCATTGTTAAGACAACCCCTAATAATGTAAGATCAGGGTTTAAGTTGCTTTGAACAAGCTCAACTGTCTGCATTAATTGCCCCAAACCTTCTAATGCATAATACTCACATTGTATTGGAACAATAATATTATCTGATGCTGTTAATGCATTTAATGTTAAAAGGCCGAGAGAAGGAGGGCAGTCAAAAAAGATATAATCAAATTCAATATTTGATTCTTGAATTTTCTTTTTTAATCGACTTTCTCGAGACATTAGGGATACAAGTTCTATTTCAGCACCTGCTAAATCAATATTAGCGGGTAATATATAAAAATTATCATGTCCTGTTGGCTTTATTATTTTATTAAGGGGGGTATCATTAATCAATGCATCATAAATACTGTATTCTAAATCACTTTTTTCTAAACCAAGTCCACTGGTTGCATTACCCTGAGGATCAACATCAACAATTAAAACCTTTCGATCCTGTTCAGATAGACTTGCGCCCAGATTAATAGCAGTAGTGCTTTTCCCAACACCACCCTTTTGATTTACTATAGCAATTTTTTTAGCCAAATAAAAAACCCCCTTACTTTAATTCTTCATCATTTTTTGGTATTTTTATGTTATACATAATATAACTTTTTTCTTCTTCTTTTGTTACATCAACTTCTATACCAGCTTTACGAATTTGTTCGATTGCTGAATTCAAAGTGTTTTTTAATAGTCTCACATCTTTATAATATGTTTTTACTTTTTTTTCTTTGTCTTGATCCCTTAAAAATTTATCAATTAATCTATTAAAAGATCTAACTGAAAGATCATTATCTTTTGCTTTTTTGATAAATTCTATTTGTTTTTGTTTATTATCTAACTTAAGTAGAGCTCTGGCATGTCTTTCAGATAAATTATACTTTCTAATTAAAGCTAGTATTTCTTCTGGCAACTTCAATATTCGAAGTTTATTGGCTATAGTTGATTGGCTTTTGCCTACTTTTTTAGATAAATCTGTTTGACTTAAATCAAATTTATTCATAATACTATAATAAGCTAATGCTTCATCTAAGAAGTTTAAATCTTGTCTTTGTATATTTTCAACTAAAGAAATTTCAGCAATTTCCTCTTCTTGATAATCGTTAATAATGGCAGGCACTTTTTTTAAGTTAATTAATTTGGCAGCTCTTAACCGCCTTTCACCAGCGATTAACTGATATCCTTTTTTATTTTTGCTAACTAATAAAGGTTGAATAATACCAAAGTTTTTTATTGATTCAGCTAATTTTTCCAAATCTGATTTATTAAAATCAGTTCTAGGTTGATGTGGATTAGGCTCTATATTATTGGTTTCAATCATATTTATTTTGCTTTTATTATCTTTATTAACTAAAAAAGAAAAGTCCATTAATTTACCCCCATTACTTTTATAATTATTCTTTGTAGTTTATATATTTCCTGCTTAAAGTGGACGTTTTTTAGGAATTCCCGCTCTTCTAGGATATTTTTTATCTAATATATTTAAAACTTTAAATTCTAATATATATCTTTGTTGATTTAGGCCTGGTATATTTATATCATAAACATCTATTAATTTGGTATTTAAAGATTCCATTGCATTTTTGCCTTCATCAAGTTCTTTTTTATAGGATGGACCTTTAAATAATAGGATAGAACCTTCTGATTTACAAAATGGAACAGTATATTCTAATAAGATATTTAGTGGTGCAACTGCTCTTGAGGTTACAATATCATATTTACTTCTGTATAACTTGTTTTGGCCTAAATCCTCAGCTCTATCATGTAATACTTCAATTTTTTTATATAAATCAAGTTCTACTTGTAACATTTTAAGAAAATTGGCTTTTTTAAGACTAGCTTCAAGTAATGTTAAGTCTATATCATTATTAATGATTTTAAATACAAAACCGGGGAAACCAGCCCCGGTACCAATATCTATTACTTTTCCGTTAATATCTTTTAACTGAAAAATTGATGCTGAATCTAAAAAATGAAGTTTAATAACTTCCTTAGGTTCAGTTATAGAAGTTAAATTGTATTTTTGATTTTCTTTAATTAAAAAATCAATATATTTATTAATCATAGTTATTTGATCTTTACTTAGATTAATATCCATACTATTAAATTCTTCTTTAATTATTTTACTTAGTTCCATCTTTTTTCTCTCTTTCTTGTTGTTCAATATAAATCATAAGTACTGATATATCAGCAGGAGAGACTCCTGATATTCTAGATGCTTGACCTAAAGATCTTGGTTTTATTTTCTTTAATTTCTCTCTTGCTTCTAATCTTAAGTTTTCTAATGAATCATATTCTATATCTTGAGGAATTAATTTGTCTTCCATTTTCTTAAATTGTTCAACTTGAGACATTTGACGATCAATGTATCCTTTATATTTAGTTTGGATACTTACTTGATCTTTAACTTCTTGACTAACCTCTGGCAGTTCAGGTGCAAAGAATCTCAAATCATCATAGTCAACTTCCGGTCTTTTTAATAATTTAGCTAACTTAACCGGCTTTTTTAAAGCTCCACTATCTAAACTTTTTAATTGCTCTCTATTTTCTGGAGTAGGAGTAACTTGATAGTTTCTAAGAAATTCTAATGTTTGTTCAATATCCTTTTTCTTATCAAGGAATTTTTGATATCTTTTATCAGATATTAAACCTAAATTATGTCCGATCTCTTTTAATCTTAAATCAGCGTTATCCTGTCTTAAAATTAATCTGTATTCCGCTCTTGAAGTCATCATTCTATATGGTTCTTCAGTACCTTTTGTTACAAGTTCGTCTATTAAAACACCAATATATGCTTGTGAACGATCTAATATTAATGGTTCTTGACTTTTTAATGATAAAGCTGCATTAATTCCTGCAATTAATCCTTGACCAGCTGCTTCTTCATAACCAGAAGTACCGTTTATTTGGCCAGCAGAGAAAAGCCCCTTAATCTTTTTAGTTTCTAAACTTAATTTTAAATCATTGGGATCAAAACAATCATATTCGATAGCATAACCAGGTCTCATTATTTCAGCATTCTCTAAACCAGGTATGGTACTTAAAATATCATACTGTACATCTTCAGGTAAACTTGTTGATAGACCAGAAATATAATACTCAGCTGTTAGTTCACCTTCAGGTTCTAAGAACAATTGATGTCTCCCTTTTTCTGGAAATCTTACAACTTTATCCTCAATTGAAGGACAGTATCTAGGTCCAACTCCCTCGATAATGCCGCTGAATAGAGGGGTCCTCATCTTATTTTCATGAATTATTTCATGTGTTTTATCATTAGTATAAGTTAAATAACAAGAAACTTGATCCCTCTCATATGGAGGAGAATCAAAAGAGAAGGTTAAATCTTTTTCACCTTCCTGTTCGTGCATTTTAGAAAAATCAATACTTCTTTTATTTATTCTTGGTGGTGTACCAGTTTTGAATCTTCTTAATTCAAAACCTAATTCATTTAATGACTCTGATAACTTATTTGCTGGATATTGTTGATTTGGCCCTGCATTAAATGTAGCTTCTCCAATTATAACTTTACCTTTAAGAAATGTTCCGGTAGTAATAACAACTTTTTTTGCTTTGAATAATATACCAGTTTTGGTAATAACTCCCTTTATTACACCATTTTCTTCTACTAGTACTTCAGCAATCTCTTGTTTTAAATCTAAATTGGGTTGATCTTCTAAAATCTGTTTCATTCGTAAATGATATTTTTTCTTATCAGCCTGACCTCTCAAACCATGTACAGCAGGCCCTTTGGTTGTATTTAACATTCTAATTTGTATCATAGTTTCATCCATATTTCTTGCCATTTCTCCACCAAGTGCATCAATCTCTCTTACAATATGACCTTTTCCTGGACCACCAATTGATGGATTACATGGCATAAATGCTACATGATCTAGATTTACAGTCATTGTTAATACATCAAGACCCATTCTAGCTGGAGCCAAAGAAGCTTCACAACCAGCATGTCCTGCTCCAATCACAATGACATCATATTCTTTTTCAAATACTCTATTATATTTATATTCTTTTTCCATTTTAAATATACACTCCTTAACTATTTACCTAAACAAAAATCGCTAAATATTTGATCAATAATATCTTCAGTAACTGTTTCTCCAGTAATTGAACTCAAATTAAATAAAACATCCTTTAAATCTATAGTTAAAAAATCATATGGCATTCCATCATCTAAAGATACCTTTACTTTTTGTAATGATTCTAATGCCCTAATTAATGCATCTCTATGTCTAACCTTTGTTACTAAGACCTCATTGTCAGTATTAATCTTTTCTTGTAATATTTCTTCTAAAATAGTGTTCTTTAATTCTTCTAAACCTTCTTCTTCTTTTACTGATATCAATAAAAGTGGATGTTCTTTAAATTTTTTCTGCATTTTATCAATATCAACTTTTTTATCCAAATCAGTTTTATTAATAACAACAATTGTAGGTTGTTTTTTTATTAAATTATATACTTTTATATCTTCTTCAGTTAAACCTTGACTGACATCTAACATCATTAATACAAGATCAGCTTTCTCTAATGATGTTCTGGTTTTTTTGACACCTATTTGTTCTACAACATCATCTGACTCTCTAACACCAGCAGTATCGATAATTTTTAATGGTATACCATCTAAATTGATATACTCCTCAATAACATCTCTAGTAGTTCCAGGAATATCAGTTACAATAGCACGGTTTTCTTGTAATAGATAGTTTAATAGACTGGATTTACCTACATTAGGTTTCCCTGCAATAACAGTTTTTATTCCTTCTTGATAGAGTTTACCTTGTTTAGATGTTTTTATAAGGTCTTTTAATGGTTTTTCCACTTCATTTAAGCGTTCATTTAACTGACTTGAGTCAAATCCTTCAATTTCATCTTCTGGAAAATCAATAGAAGCCTCAAGATGAGCCAATAAAGTAACTACCTTATCTTTTATATTATTTACTTTATCTGATAATCCACCTTTAAGCTGTTCCATTGCTATTGAAAGGCTTTTTTCAGTTTTTGAATTAATAACATCTATTATCGCTTCAGCCTGTGCCATATCAAGCTTTCCATTCATAAAAGCACGTCTTGAAAACTCACCTGGTTCTGCCATCCTAGCGCCATTATCTAATAATAACTCTAATACTGATTCTAAAGGTACCATTCCACCGTGACAGTCAAACTCTACTACATTTTCACCAGTAAAAGAACGTGGGTTGATCATTAATATTGCTAGAACCTCGTCTATTGTTTTATTCGTCTTCGGATCTACAACATAACCATGGTGTGCAGTATGTGATTGTGCTTCAGTAAGTTTCATATTAGAAGAAGCTTGAAAAATTTTATTACCTATTTTAATTGCCTCAGGACCACTCATTCTAACTTTACCTGTTCCAGAAGTACCGAAGGGAGTTGCAATAGCTGCAATTGTATCTTCCTTCATAGTATTCATAATTTTAACCCCCTTTAAAAATATTAAACCCAGCAGGACCACCTACTGGGCATTTTTTATCAAATAAGTATTGTAATATAATTCTTAGTCTACTGTTTCAATCATAACCTTTCTAAATGGTTCTTCACCTTCACTGTATGATCTAACTCTGGAATCTTTCTTTAATGTTATATGGATAATTCTACGTTCATGAGGAGGCATTGGCTCTAATACAACTTTTCTTTTTTTATTAACTGCTTTTTGAGCTAATTTACGAGCTAACCTCTCAAGTGTTTTTTCTCTTCGATCCCTATAACCTTCTGCATCCAGTATTATACGGTAGTACTGATCAGTATCCTTATTTACAACAAGTGATGTTAAATACTGTAAAGCATCTAAAGTTTCACCACGTCGGCCAATAACAATACCTAAATCTTCAGAATGTATATCATAAACTACTTGCTCTTCATTAGTCTGTTCCTCTATAATATTTATATTTACTTCAATATTTGTTTTTGAAAACACTTCTTTTAGAAAGTTTTTTCCTTTTTTAATTGGATCATCTTCAATTATTATTTCAATCTCTGCTTCTTTTTTACCTATAAGTCCTAAAAAACCTTTATTACCTTGCTCAATGATATTTATTTCTGCCTGACTTCGATCTATATCTAAGTCATTTAAACCTTTTTTAATTGCCTTATTAACTGATTCGGCTTTATATATCATTTTCTTCATTACTGTTCAACAGCCTCCTTATTAGCTGGTTCTTTGGATATTATATATTGTTGTACAGCAGTAAATACTGTTGAAGTAAACCAGTATAATAAAATACCGGATGGTAATTGGAAACCAATAAATATAATGAAAGCAGGCATAATCCACATTATCATATTACTTTGTTTATTACCACCTGACTGCATTTTCTGAGTTACATAAGTTTGAGCAATCATTGCTAAAGCATTAACGATTACTATTGCAACATCAGGTTCTGCTAAAGAACCATTTGTTAAGGTACCAATCCATAAAAAAGAAGTTTCATTTAATATATCACTAAGACTTAAAATAGCTCTATATAAAGGTATTAAAATTGCTAATTGAAAGATCATTGGTAAACAACCTGCTGCTGGATTTACATTGTTTTCCTTATATAAGTCCATCATTGCTTGTTGTTGTTTTTCTTTGTCATCTTTATGCTTTTTCTTTATTTTATCCATTTCAGGCTGTAAATCTTGCATAGCCTTCATTGATTTTGTCTGTTTAGATGTTAAAGGATACAGTAATAATTTAATTATTAATGTAAATAATATAATAGTAACACCATAATTATGTACAAAACCATTCAAAAATTTTAGAGCTTCTACAATTCCGTTTATTAACCAACCAAACATAATCTCTTTCCTCCCAAATTTTTATTTAAGTGGATCATAACCACCCGGATTAAAGGGATGGCACTTAGATATTCTTTTAATACTTTTAAATCCACCTTTTAATGCACCATATTTTTTCACAGCTTGATAAGAGTATTCTGAACAAGTAGGATGAAACCTACAAGTTTTTGGCGTCCAAGGAGATATAACTTTTTGATATGCTCTTATCAACCAAAGTATTAATTTGCTCATTATTTCACTTCCCTAATTATCAATCAAACCCGCTCTTTTATACAATTTTGTTAAATCGTCTTTAATTTCTAAAAATCCCAAATCATTAACAGGTTTTCGAGCAATAATGATAATGTCATAACTACTATCAGTTTTATTTAACCTAGTTCTAATAATTTCCTTCAAACGCCTTTTAAGTTTATTTCTAACAACCGCTTTTCCAATTCTTTTGCTAATAGAAAAGCCAAAGCGATTATTTTCTAACTTATTTGGATTCCAATAGAGAACAAGATATTTTGAAGCAATAGATTTTCCATAGTTAAAAACTTTTTGAAAATCTTTTTTTTGTTTTAAGGTTTCCAAATAATTTCCTCCTACATATTTAGTTTAATAAAATATTATTATAATATCAACTTTCATACGGTTTAAATTATATGTTATTTATGACATAGAGTCAAGAATTTTATCATAATACAACATTATTAATAATAATAAATTAATAGTTTAGATCTCTAATTTGAATATCCTTATTATCCACAAGTCATAACCTTCTAATTTTTGTTGAATAATTGTTGATAATCTGTTAAAATATTAATGATTAACAACGATAAATATATTTGGTATTTTCTTTAATTACTATTATAACTACAATTTATAAAGATTACAAGATTTACACACCTTGTTAATTAAATTATTAACAGTTAAACACTATCCCATCCACATTTTCCTTGGTTATCCACATTTTTATCCACATTTATTCACAATATGTTAATAAAACTTCAATTTATTAACGTTATGTGGAAACATTGTTGTCTTTTTTAACAGGGAAAATTATGCAAATTACCAAATTTACCAATATAAAGGTAATTATAAACAGTTGCATATTGTGGATAACCCTGTTATTTATCCACAAATCTGTTGATAAGTCCCTTAATAAAATATTATTTGGGGATAACTTGAATAAATATGCTATATTAACTAAAATCGTGCAGGAGGAATATAAATGGCGTTTTCCCAAGAAGAATTAGAACATATATGGAATCAAACTTTACATGAAATAAAAGATAAGTTAAGTAATCCTAGTTTTAAAACATGGTTTTCGAATACAAAACCTGTAGATTTAAAAGACGATAACATTCTTATGATCGAAGTTCCCAACGATTTTATTAAAGACTGGATAGAAACACGCTATAATCAGTTAATTACAGATGTTATTCAAAATCTTACCGATTCGAATTTAAAATGTCGTTTTTATACAGAAGAAGAACTTAAAGAACTTTTACAAGATGAAGATGAAGAAAAACAAGAGTCAGTTGAAAATGATAATAAGGAAGAAAGAAAAGAGAAAACTAGAAATAAAAATGAAGAAGAATATAATATAAATACTAATTTGAATCCTAAGTACTCATTTGATTCATTTGTTGTTGGTAATGGAAATAGATTTGCTCATGCAGCTGCCTTAGCTGTAGCAGAAGCTCCTGCAAAGGCATATAATCCATTATTTTTATATGGGGATGTAGGTTTAGGAAAAACACACTTAATGCAAGCTATTGCTCATTATATATTAAAACATAATCCTGACAATAAAGTTGTTTATGTTTCATCAGAAACATTTACTAATGAACTTATTAATGCTATTAAAGATGATAGAACTGCTTCATTTAGAAATAAATATCGTAACATTGATATATTATTAGTTGATGATATTCAATTTTTAGCAAATAAAGAAAGAACCCAAGAAGAGTTCTTTCATACATTTAATTCATTACACGAAGCTAACAGACAGTTAATAATTTCTAGTGATCGCCCTCCAAAAGAAATACCTACATTAGAAGAAAGACTACGATCAAGATTTGAGTGGGGATTAATTACAGATATACAAAAACCAGATTTAGAAACAAGAATTGCTATTTTAAGAAAGAAAGCAGATATGGAAAACTTAAAAGTTCCTAATGAAGTAATAATATATATCGCAAATAATATTCAATCGAACATAAGAGAGCTTGAAGGAGCATTAATTAAAGTAATTGCATATTCTTCTTTAGTTGATAAAGATATTGATACTGATTTGGCTGAAAGTGCTCTAAAAGATCTCATAGTTGAAAATAAAGAACCCAGAGAAGTTAATATAGATCTAATAAAAGATGTAGTTGTTGATTATTATAATTTAAAAAATGAAGATATGACTTCAAAAAAGAGAACTCAAAAAATAGCATTTCCACGACAAATTGCTATGTATTTATCTAGAGAATTAACTGATCTTTCATTACCTCATATTGGAGAAGAATTTGGTGGTAGAGATCATACAACTGTAATACATGCATATAATAAAATAGAAGAAAAAATTGAAGAAGATAACAAATTTTCTAATGTAATTGATAAAATAATATCACGTATTAATAACTCATAATATATATGTTAATAAATAAGTTAATATCTTGTGGATTGATTGTGAATAGATTTAATATGTTGGTATGTGTATAACTGCTACCCTATTATATACATTTTATCTACATACTTTAACTATTACTATTACAGTATTAGATTGAGTTTTACACAAATTCACACTCCCTACTACTATTACTACTAGTTTAAATAAATAAAATATATAATAATTATTTATTTTTTTTGTGAATAACTATCTATATACATAGGAGGTTACATGATGAACTTTACAATTAAAAAGAAAGATTTTTATCAAGGTTTAAACATTACAACTAGAGCATGTGCTTCAAGTAATACTATGCCAATTTTAAAAGGTATACTCATTGAAGCTTCAAAAGAAAAAGGTATTCATTTAATGGGAACTGATTTAGAAATTGGAATTGAAAATTGGGTACCTGCAGAAGTCAAAAGTGAAGGAAAAATAGTTTTACCTTCAAATCATCTTAAAAATATTATAAGAGAACTGCCAGATGAAGATATAATTTTTGAAGCAAATTTAGATAATTATAAAGCTAATATAACTTGTCTAAACTCACAGTTTGAAATTAATGGATTTAATCCAGAAGAATATCCACAGTTACCAGATGTTAATATTCCTACAAAATTAGAAATTCCTGCAACAAAATTGAATAAAATTATAACAGAAGTAGAGTTTTCCACATCAAATGAT
>JBEPXG010000022.1:4781-10806 GCA_041642015.1 Halanaerobiales bacterium | reverse complement strand
TGTCTAATTTTTACTTTTTCATCTTCAATGATTAGATCTTCAACAGAAGCTCTTAAAGGTTGTGCTGCTACTTCTTTAAGCTGTTGTGCCATATCTTGACAAGCTTTAATAGTAGCATTACCTGACATAAATAGACCTTTAGAAGCAACGGTTTGCCAATCATAAGGTTGAGTGTCAGTATTTTGTTCAAATACTACATTAACCTTTTCAACAGGCATATTTAGCTGATCTGCAACTATTTGAGCTAAGGCAGTATAAGTACCTTGACCATAGTCAACTAAGGATACAGTTAAGTTAACTGAACCGTTTTCATTGAATTTTAAGAATGCAGCAGTACCAGTATTTGTAGGCATTGCTGGAGCTTTGTGTAATAAAGCGATACCTTTACCACGTTTTTTACCTTTAGGTAAATCATCTGAACCTCTATTATCAAAATCTATCTCCTTAGCAACTGCTTCAAGACATTCTGTAATTTTACCGTGTGAATCACCAATATGTTCACCAGTAATTGTTACAGAACCTCTTCTTAAAGCATTTTTCATTCTAAAGTCATAAGGAGACATTCCTATTTCATCTGCAACTAAATCCATCTGTCTTTCTACTGCCCATAAGATTTCAAGGTGTCCAAAACCTCTATAAGCTGTACCAAATATTTTATTGGTATAAACAGTTTTAGAATCTAGTTTAACATTATCTATTTCATAAGGGCCAGCACCTGCTGTTGCAGCAGCTCTTGTAACATTTACTCCATAGTCTGCATTTGCACCACTATCCCATAAGAATTCAGTTTCTTGAGCAACAATTTTACCATCTTTTGTAACACCAGTTTTTAGTCTGGAGAATAGTCCCTGTCTAACTGGAACAGAGTTAAACTCTTCCATTCTAGACATAACTATTTTAACAGGTCTTCCTTCTGAAGCTCTTGAAAGACATGTTACAAGTGGTTCAAAGTGAATTCCTGCTTTACCACCAAAACCACCACCAACATAAGGTACTACAACTTCTATATCTTCATGGTTTAAGTGTAGTCCGTTTGCCAATAGATTTCTTACAGCAAATGGTGACTGAGCACTTGTCCATAGTTTAACTTTTTTACCAGGTTTCCACTGACCAATTGCAGTATGAGTTTCCATTGCAGTATGATCTACCATTGGAAGATCAAACTCGTTTTCTACAATATAGTCTGCTTCTTCAAAACCTTTATCTACATCACCTTTTCTTATTTTAGTGTGATGTGCAATATTTGTTCCTGCCTTTGGGAAAAAGACAGGAGCACTTTCTAATTCTTCTACATTTTCGTGAACTAAAGGAGCATCTTCTTTAACAGCATCTCTTACATCAAATACTGCATCTAATTTTTCATATTCGATTTCAATTAATTCAATAGCTTTCTCAGCGATTGCTTCAGTTTCAGCTGCTACAGCTACAACTGGTTCTCCCTGATATCTTACTTTATCAACAGCTAATATATCTTTATCAACAAGATAAAGTCCAACCTTATAAGGTAAGTCTTTACCTGTTAAAACACTCCATACACCAGGTAATCTTTCAGCTTTTGAAGTATCAATATTTACAATCTTAGCATGTGCATGAGGACTTAATTTCATTTTAGCATGTAACATACCTTGAACTTCCATATCATGTACAAATGTTGCATTACCGGTTACTTTTTCTAAAGCTTTAATTCTCTTAACGTTTTTTCCAATCATTTCTTCAGTCACTATTTGTTACCTCCCTTCTTTTCAGCTGCACGTTTAACTGCATCTCTAATAGAATAATATCCTGTACAGCGACAGATATTACCTGATAAAGCAATATCAATATCTTCATCAGAAGGATTAGGATTTCTATCTAATAATGCCTTGGCTGACATAACCATTCCAGGTGTACAAAAACCACATTGAATTGCATTTTCTTCAATAAATGCTTCCTGGATATCACTAATCTCTTCACCTATTGATTGACCCTCAATTGTTTCTATTTCAGAACCGTCGGCTTCAACGGTTAATATTATACAACTTGTAACAGCTCTACCATCCATAATAACTGTACAAGCACCACATTCACCTTCTCCACAGCCTTCTTTAGCACCAGTGAAGTTTAATCTTTTTCTAAGTGTATCTAACAGTATTTCATTGTCTTTAACATCTAGTTCAAAATTTCTTCCATTTACTGTTAAATTAATGGTTTTCATTATTTATCACCTGCTTCCCAAAGTTTGGAAAGAATTCTTCTTGCATATACTTGAGACATTTTAATTCTATATTTCTTAGTACTTCTAACATCATCTATAGGATTAATGTTATCTACAACTTTTTTTAGAATTTTTTCCTCTTTTTCTTCATAACTACCTTCTCCAAAGAAAATATCACTTACATCTAAATATACTGGTGTTGGAGCTACAGCTCCTAAACCAAATGCAAGATATTCTTCTTCTTCAGATAGATAACCTGCAACACCAATAGCAGATAAGTCAGCTCCTTTTGTTCTTCTTTTCTTCAAGTATGCTCCTCTTCCATCTGAAGCATGTTTTTGAACAATTAAGCCTTTTACAACTTCATTTTCTTTTAATGCATTTCTTTTTACACCAGTAGCAAATTCATCTAGTGGAATTTCTCTACTACCATTTTTACTTTCAACTAAAACAGTAGTTTTTAACACTAAAAGACTTGGAAACATATCTGCTCCTGGAGAAGTAGTACATAAATTTCCTACAACTGTTGCTCTATTACGAACCTGGTGAGCTGCAACTTCTATTGCTGCATCTGCTAAAACTTTATAATCTTTATTAACCAGTTCACTTTCGATTATTTGATTACAAGTAACATTTCCGCCGATAAATAGACCTTCTTCTCTTTCTTCAAGTTTAGAAAATTCTTTAATACCTTTAACATCAATAACATAATCAGGTTTTCTGGTCTTGTGTCTCATTTCAACAAAAAGGTCAGTACCTCCAGCAAATAATGCTGACTCACCTTCATTACTATCTAGAATATCAAAAATTTCTTCTATAGTTTTTGGTTTAAAATATTCCATTTCATTAAACATTAATATATTTCACCTCCATCGATATCTGAAAACACTACGGATTAATTCTTGTTCCTGCATTACCATGTACAGCTTCTATTACTTTTTCGATTGAAGTAATAATAGCTTGGTCTCCACCACTTTTTACAAAATCAACAGCAGCTTGTACCTTTGGTTTCATACTACCTTCACCAAAGTGTCCTTGATCAATATGTTCTTGCATGTCTTTAACACTAATTTCTCCTATAGCTTCTTCATCTTCTTGGCCATAGTTAATATATGCATTTGACACATCTGTAAGAACTAAAAATACATCTGATTCAATTTCTTGTGCTAATAGACATCCTGCTCTATCTTTATCAATTACAGCTTCTACACCGTGAATTTTTTTGTTTTCTTCAACAACAGGAATTCCTCCACCACCAGATGCTATTACTGTCTCACCATTTTGTACTAAATCATTAATAATTGGAGCTTCAACAATTCTTTCAGGAATTGGGGATGCAACAACTTTTCTCCACCCTCTTCCACTATCCTCGATCCAATTTTCGTTCTTTTCTTCCATCATTTTATTAGCATAGTCTTCATCATAGAAAGGTCCTACTGGTTTTGTAGGATTATCAAAAGCACTATCTTCTTTATCTACTAAAACTTGAGTTACTACAGTTGCTACATTTCTGTCTAATCCTAATTCAGCAAATACATTATGCAAACTATTTTGTAACATATAGCCTATAAAACCTTGAGTTTGTGATCCACAAACATCAAGAGGCATAGCTGGTACAGAATCTTTTGCTTTGTCTTGTTGTATTAGTATATTTCCAACCTGTGGGCCGTTTCCATGTGTTATAACAACTTCATGTCCATCTTTAACTAATTGACCGATCTGTTCACTAGTAGATAGAACATTAGTGAATTGTTCTTCAGCAGTACCATCTTGGCCTGGTTGTAATATTGCATTACCACCTAATGCGATAGTTAATTTCATTATTATACCTCCATTATATTATATATTATAAAGAAACAAAGGAACCCTGCAATAAAGCAGGATCCCGTTTATTTTTTAATTACTCAACAAATGCTACACAACGTCCAATACTGGACTCTAAGTCTACACCTTTCCATGGGAAGAATCCAATTTTTACTCTTTGGTTAAGAAGTTTATCAATTTCTCCACCAAGGTTTTCAGCATGGATTATTCCTTCTGGGAATAATTTAGTGTGCATTAATTGTCTACTTTCTGGATGTGAGAAAATCTCATCTAAAGGTTTTCCTAAGTGTTCTTCTGCTTCTTTTGCAAGATCAGGTCTCAATTTTTTACAAACTGTATTCATTGGATGATCTGCAGAACCACAGTCAACACCAATCCATTTAAGTTTCTTTTCCATAGCCCATTCAGCAAATTCATAGTTAGGACCAGGATGTTTCATGAAATATCTTTCTTCATCAGCTTCTGGTTGATCCCATCCATATTTATGGTAACCAGTATTTATAATAAGGATATCATTTTCTTTAACTTCTACTCTTTCTTCAATCATTTCAGAAGTATAAAGGTCATAATCTCCAACAGCGTCACTTAGGTCAACAATAACACCTTCGCCAAATAGATCTTCTAGAGGTACGCTAGCCATATCTCTACCAGCTGTCCAGAAGTGTCTTTCACCATCTAAGTGAGTACCAATATGGTTACTAGTTTTAATAATTTGGCCATTTACTCTTTCAGTTGAAAGACGTTTGAAGTATTTCATTTCTAAAGGTTCATAAGTTGGCCATGGTGGAGTAGAAACACCAATATTTTGAGTTAAGTCATATAATTTCATTAAAATCTCTCCTTTTATTTGTTATATTTTTGGGCAAATGCCCTAATTGCCTTTTTAAAGCATGCTACTGGTGGATCAACCAATCCAGCTCCAATTTGTCCGATACCAGGTTCTTTATGTGCGATACCAGTATTAATTGCTGGTAAAATACCTGTTTCAATGATCTTTAAAAGATCAATACCGGTAGGAGTTCCTCTAAAGTTAAGAGGTGGAATTGTAAAGTTAGCATTTTCATCAATTGTGATTTCATACATATCTTTTGTAAATCTAATAGAATCTGCAACTGTACCACCAACAAATCCTACGATTGCAGGAGCAGCAGCCATTGCAAATCCACCAACTGCAGCAGTTTCAGAAATTGTACTGTCACCAAGATCTAAACATGCATCTTCTTCAGTATAACCTGGGAAATACAATCCGTCAACTTTTTGTGCATCTCCAACAAACCATTCATCACCTAAACCACTAACTCTTATACCAAAGTGGACACCATTTCTTGCCATAGCAGTTAATACAGTACTGTATTCAATACCATGAGCAGCGTCCATTGTAGCTTTAGATGCTGGCATAGATAAGTTTAGATAGAAGTGTTCATTTCCACCCATAAACTTAATGATTTCTTTAATTTCTTCATTGGAATAGTCTGTATCTAATAGATATGGTGTAATTTCTCTCATAAATAATGAAGTAGCAGCTTTGTTTCTATTGTGTACTTCATCACCCATGTGTAAGGCCTGTGATGTAATATTCTTTAGGTTAATACCTTCCTCTGTTTTTCTTAAAGCTTCACCTAAAGCAGGACCTAATTTTTCTTCCATCCATTTAAGTTTTTCAATAACTTCAGGACCATTAGCACCAAATCTTAGTACTTTTCCTAAACCTTCATTTAAGGTTGTGAATGCTTTGTTTCCATAAGTTTTGTTCTCAACTACCCATACAGGCATAGATGGAGAAACAATACCAGTCATAGGTCCAACTGCATTATGATGGTGTGCAGGATCAAATGTTACTTCACCAGCATCAAGCATTTCTCTTGCTGATTCTTCGTCTTCTGCCCATCCTTCATATATACATGCACCAATTGCAGCACCTTGCATTGGGCCTGACATATCTTCCCATTTTTCAGGTTGTGCAGCATGTAATATCATTTTACCTTCAAAGTTAGGTAATATATCTCT
>JBEPXG010000022.1:0-4771 GCA_041642015.1 Halanaerobiales bacterium | reverse complement strand
TTTGAACATCTACTAAAACTGGTTCACTTTTTTGAATTCTTTCAACAGCTTCTTTGTTAGCTTCTTCAATTTTATCACTTAATTTTTCTATTTGATCTAATAATTTGATCATTTCTGTATCTCCACCTGCTGGTGGTTTATAATCAACTTGGATTGCGTCATATCCTTCATTCTTTAGATTTTCGGCAAAAGATTCTAGACCAATATTAATTACTTTTAATTCTTCATTAAATAGATCTTCTAGTTTCTTAGTCATATTATCTCTCCCCCTTAATTTAGATCACTTAAAATTTTACTTACTACGCGCACAGCCTGAACATTTGTGGGGAGTACTTTAGCTCCAACCTGACGTAATTTTTCTTCCTGTGCTTGAAGATTTTGAGGATCATTTTCAGTTCCACATACTGATGTGATTACTGATAAATATCCACCACGTGCAGCTACTTTTTCTTTTGCTTCTTTAATAGCTTTAGCTGCTTCTCCAGCTGGGTCCATGTGTGAACCATAACCAAGTACTACATCCATAAGTACTACAGCTACTTCTTTATCTTCAGCTTCTTCAAGAAGTCTTTCATTTCTTAATGATGGTTCAATCATTGGATGTGGTTTACCTCTTGTAAAGTCATCTTCACCTAAGTCAATAACTGTATTTTCAATACTCTTAAGATCTTCTTTTAATCCTAATTCATCTTTTAATGGAATGTTTGAGTACATATCTCCATAGTTTTCAGTAAGAAGGATTACAGCTTCACTACATAATGTTCCACCTGTAAATAGACCTCTTAAGTATTTTTGGTCATTACTCATATTTGAAGTTTCTTCTGCAGCAATTTCATTGACCTCTTCTTCAGTTAATCCAGCTGAGCTAACTTCTTCTTCACCTTTAATAAAGGCAGCAGCTTTTAGAGCAGCATCTTCTAGATTATCTGACCAAATTGCATCAGTTCCTTCAACAACAGAAGGATCTCCACCTAAGAAGTTAACAATAACAGGTTTTTTCATTTTCTTAACTTCTTCCATAATTAATTCACTTACTTCTTTTGCTGGTGGTTTTGAAACTAAAACAATAACTTCTGTATTTTCATCTCTATCTAAAGCTTTCATATCTTTAATCATTTCAATACCTTTTACTTTAGACTTAAGGTCACGACCACCAGTACCGATTACCTGAGTAAGTCCTACACCTTGTCTATCTACTAAACTTGATACTGCCTGTGCACCAGTACCTGATGCAGCAACAATACCAACTGGTCCTCTGCTAACAACATTAGCAAATGCTAGTGGAGCACCATTAATTATTGATGTACCACAGTCAGGACCCATTAGTAGCAATTCTTTTTCTGTAGCCATTTTCTTTAATTCAATTTCATCTTCCACTGGAACATTATCACTAAACAGCATAACATGCAGTCCACGTTTTAAAGCTTTTCTTGCTTCACGGGCTGCATACTCTCCAGGTACTGATATAATTACTAAGTTAGAATCTGGTTGTGCATCAATTGCTCCATCTAAGGAACCAGGATTATACTCTTCTTCATCATCTGAAGAAGATTTCTTTTCTGCTAACATATTGTTTGTTTCTTCAATTGCATCATCTAATACATCTTCTTCACCTTCAACTACTATTACCAAATCATTAGCATTTGCAGCTTCTGCTTCTGGTACTAGTAAATCTGCGGTTTTTAAAATCTCTTTATTAGCATCAGTACCCATTACAATTGTTGCTTCTGTAACTCCATCAATTGCTTTAATATCTTTTGAAATTGACATTAAAGTAACTGAGTCAAAATAGGTACCTTCTTTAATTAGAGCTTTTTTAGCCATATTAACAACTCCTTTTTAAAAAGAATCCCCACCCCAAATTTATACAAATTTAAAGTGGGGATTTATATTACCCTTACTATCTAAATTAATATATTTATTATTTTAATTAGATATTTACTCCTTCTGGCATAACTAAGTTTTCATTTTTCTCTAGTAATTCGTCAGAAACATCAAATGAAAGATCGTTTCCTACCATTTGTTTTACATAGTCTTTTACTGCAGCATTCCAGTATTGTTGGTCAACATAGAATACTCTTGCTCCACCGAGTTCGTGCTGATACTCTGGGAATGGATAAGATGGTTGAGCCATTCCAATACCCCATCTTTTTAGACCGTTATAACTTTCGAATGTAGACCAAACTTCGTTATTCTTTTGTTCTTCAAAAGCATAAACTAGTTTTCTGTAGTATAATGTTGCACCTACTCTTAAACCTCTTTTGAATGCCATTGTGTGTAATGAAATGTTTACATCTTTATCTCTTACACGACCATTAGCGAATCCAACGATTTCTCCGTCAATAGCTCCAACGAAAAGATAAGGATCTTTTAGACGATTTCTTAAATATCCTAATAGCTCAGCATAAACTCTAGCTCCTACGATATCATAAAAGTCTTTTGAACCTTTTTCCATGAAGTTTTTAACATAGTCAAGTAGCATTTGTATTTCTTCTTTTTTAACTTCTCTAATTAACATTGTTGATCCGTCTTTTAATTCAATTTTACATGGCTTTGGTGTAGCCATATCTAATTGTGGTGCACTTAAAAATGGTTCTAACTCCTCTACCTTAAAAGTGATTTCCTCTTGTGATACTTCTACTGGACTTTCTTTAAACATTATTAATTCCTCCTTAGAATTTTTATCCTTTTAGTTTTATTTTTGTTTTAACCTTTTTTGTTTGATATGACACAAATTAAAATGAGTTTTTTAAGCTCTTACTTATTTGCTACCACCCCTTTCTACGAGGTAATTCAAACATTTATATATTCTAGTTTATTGCACTAAGTAATCAAATTATCCCTACTTTTTAGTACTAATATACAAAATTCTTGATATATACTAGAAATTCCTTTGTGAAATACCATAAATATTTAGCTGAACTTTTGTAAGTTTATTAAGCAAAGATCGACATCATTACTCCTGCAGCTACTGCTGATCCAATTACACCTGCAACATTAGGTCCCATAGCATGCATTAACAAGAAGTTTGATGGATCTGCTTTTTGACCTTCTTTTTGAACTACACGTGCAGCCATTGGTACAGCGGATACTCCTGCAGCACCTATCATTGGATTAACTTCTCCTCCAGATAGTTTATGCATTAATTTTCCTAATAACACACCTGCAGTGGTACCAATACCAAATGCTACTACTCCTAATACTAATATCTGTATTGTTTTAACTTGTAAGAATTTATCTGCAGAAGCAGAAGCACCTACAGCAAGTCCTAAGAAAATAGTTACTATATTAATTAAAGAGTTTTGTGCTGTATCTCCTAAACGATCTACAACACCAGCTTCTTTAAATAAATTACCTAACATTAACATTCCAACCAATGGTGCAGCTGGTGGTAATAATAATACTACTACAATTGTTACTAAGATTGGAAATAATACTTTTTCCACTTTAGAAACAGGTCTTAACTGTTTCATTTTTACTTTTCTTTCTTCTTTACTTGTAAATGCTCTAATTATTGGTGGTTGAATTACAGGTACTAATGCCATATATGAATATGCAGCAACTGCAATTGCACCTAAATACTCTGGAGCAAGCTGAGAAGCTAAATAAATAGCTGTTGGACCATCAGCACCACCGATAATACCAATTGGTGCAGCTTGTTGACCAGTGAATCCTAATAATATAGCACCTAAAAATGTAAAGAATATACCAAACTGCGCTGCAGCACCTAAAAGTAAGCTTTTTGGATTTGCTATCAATGGAGCAAAATCAGTCATTGCTCCTACTCCCATAAAGATAATTGGTGGGAAAATTCCTAAAGCATTACCCATATAAAAATATCTAAGTAGTCCTGCTGCTTCATCGCCTGAAGCATATGCCATCATACCAGTTAATGGTAAATTCACTAGTAACATACCAAAAGCAATTGGTACTAAAAGTAATGGTTCATATTTTTTAACTATACCGAGATAGAATAAAACTAATGAGACAATAATCATTATAAGTTGTTTAATAGTTAAAGCCATAATCCCGGTTCCTTGAAAGAATTCTATAAAAACATCTACCACTTTTCTAACCTCCTATCGTTTAAAGCTTATCCAATAACTACTAATACATCTCCAGCTTCTACTTTTTGGTCAGTACTTACATTTACTTCCGTAACTGTACCAGATGCTGGTGCATAAACTTCATTTTCCATTTTCATTGCTTCAAGTACTAATACTAAATCACCTGCGTTTACTGAATCTCCTTCACTAACTTTTACATCAAGGATAGTACCTGTCATTGGAGCATCTATTGATCCTCCACCGCCAGCGCTAGGAGTAGGTGTCTTTTTCTTTCTTGGTTTAGCTTTTGGTTTTGGTGTTGTTTTTGGTTTAGAACTAGTAGTTGTTTTTGGAGTTGATTTTGTTGTATTATCAGTTGTTTCTACACTCTGACTTCCACCTTCAACCTCTTCAACTTCAACTTCATATAATTCATCATTAACTTTTACTTTGAATTTTTTACTCATAATAACTCTCCTTTATTATTTTCTGTTATTCCGCCTCCACGGGCAACTCTGCCCCAAATAGGCACATCATCATTGGTTCTTTTAATTCTTTTAATTCTGAAGTTACTACTTTTCATACCGTCTAAACTCATGATTGCAGCCATAATTGCTGCTACTTTTTCATTATTATCATCAAATTCAGGTTCAATAACTGGAGTTTTACTCTGAGAAGAAACTCTTGATTTATCTTCTTTAAAACTCATATCTTCAGAATAAAAT
>JBEPXG010000021.1:0-10946 GCA_041642015.1 Halanaerobiales bacterium | reverse complement strand
TTATCTTTCTAAATTCCCACCAATTGTGATAATACTTATTTTTATAATTATCATAATTGGTTTTTTTATTACTATATTTCCCACTCATATACAGGCTTCACAAAATAATAATTACATAACTTATCCTAAGACAAAATTTGCAGTCATTTCTGACCCACATGTTTTTGAAACAGATGGCAATATAAATAATCCTATATATCTTAAATATGGTGTGGATGATAGGAAATTATTGAGTTTAAGCACTGAAATACTAGAAACAGCTATTAATCAGATAATTCAAGAAAAGGAAATTGATTTTGTTATTCTTCCTGGCGATTTAACCGATTCTGGAGATATCAAGAGTCACAAAGCAGTAGCAAGTATATTAAAAAAATTGGTTGATAAGAACATAAAAGTATATGTGATATCTGGTAATCATGATGGCTTTAATACAAACGACTTTGAAAATACAATAATTCCTCGAGATATAATAAGCCCTTCTGAATTTAAAAAAATATATTATAACTTTGGTTATAAAGAAGCTATCTATGAAGATAGTGAGTCTTTAAGCTATGTTGCTGAACCTATTGAAGGACTATGGCTTTTGATGATTGACAGCTGTATTTATAATAATGAAGATAGTTATCACATTTGTAATGGTAGTATTAGAGCATCTACAAAAAAATGGCTTGATAATATATTTAAAAAAGCAGAAGAACAAAATAAAGCTATTATTGGAGTATTACATCATAGCCTACTTGAACATTATAAAGGACAACAGAAATATTTTTCTAAATATTTAGTTGATGACTTTAATAACTTATCAAAATATTTTGCCGAACAAAATATGAAAATAGTATTTACCGGACATCATCATGCTCAGGATATAGTTAAAAAAGATTTTGAAAATAAATCATTTATATATGATATTGAAACTTCTTCATTAATTGGTTTTCCTAATGCTTATAGAATTATAAAAATAAATAAATATAATGAAATGATAATTCAAAGCAGATATGTCAAAGAAATACCATCTTATAATGGTGTTTTAAGCAACTACACAAAAAATTATGTTAAAGATAAAGTAAAAAATATTGCACAAGAAAAATTAGAAGGATATTATTTAAATGATAATAATCTAGATAAAATTTCAGATAAAGCTGCTGATGCTATGATGGCACACTATCAAGGTAATGAAATCATATCTAAAGATTTAAATATTAAAGGTTTAAATATTTGGTCTACATTCATTTATAGTTTCTATAAAAAACTAATAACTAATCTCTATACAGATCCTCCTCCAAATGATATAAATATAAAAATTGATTTAGAAACTGGCAGCTGGGTTAACCTAGGTGACTAAAACCATTTTAACATAAAAAAGCCTTAGCTAATTATTAGTTAGCTAAGGCTTTATCTTTATTATTTACATTTTTTTCAAATTAATCTTTTATACTATTGTCCTACCATAATCTTTTCAACATCTTCCTGTACTTCTCCAATTGGTTTGATATCAAAGTTTTCTACTAATACTTTAACAACATTTTCTGATAAGAAAGCAGGAAGTGTTGGTCCTAAACGAATTCCTTTTACTCCTAATGAGAGAAGAGCAAGTAATACAGTTACAGCTTTTTGTTCATACCAAGCTATATCATATGAAATTGGTAGATCATTGATATCTTCAACACCCATAGCTTCCGCTAATTTTTGAGCAATAACTACTAGGGAGTAAGAATCATTACACTGACCTGCATCTAATATTCTTGGAATTCCACCGATATCTCCTAAATCAAGCTTGTTATATCTAAATTTAGCACAACCAGCAGTTAAAATTACTGCTTCTTCAGGAAGCTCTTTTGCTACATCAGTATAATATTCTCTTGTTTTATGTCTTCCATCACAACCAGCCATTACTACAAATCTTTGAATATCCCCATTTTCAACAGCTTCGATTACTTTATCTGCAACACCTAATACTGCTTCATGAGCAAATCCACCTGGAATTGATCCAGTCTCTAACTCTACAGGTGCCTCACAATTTTGAGCTTGTTCAATGATTTCAGAGAAGTCTTTTTGCCCTCCTTCTGGACGACTTTCAATATGACTTACTCCAGAAAAACCTGCTGAGCCAGTTGTATATACTCTATCTTTATAAGATTCCTTAGGTGGTACAAGACAGTTAGTTGTTAATAATACAGGTCCATTAAATTTATCAAACTCTTCTTTTTGTAACCACCAAGAGTTACCATAATTACCAATAAAATGGTCATATTCTTTAAAAGCAGGATATGAGTTAGCTGGTAACATCTCACCATGAGTATAAATATCTACTCCTGCATCTTTAGTTTGTTCTAATAATTCTTCTAAATCTTTTAAGTCATGACCACTAACCAAAATACCTGGTCTATCATTTACTCCTATGTTTACTTCTGTTGGTTCTGGATGTCCATAATTTTCAGTATTGGCTTTATCCAGTAAAGCCATGGTCTTAACGGCATTATCTCCAGTTTCTAAGACTAAGTTTACATAGTCTTCAACTGAAAGACTATCATCTAAAGTAGCTTTAAGAGCTTTTTGCATAAATGCAAATAAATCTAAATCACTTTCTTTAAGTATATAAGCATGATCAGCATAAGCTGCCATTCCTTTAACACCATATGTTATTAACTCTCTTAATGATCTAATATCTTCATTTTTAGTACTTAAAACTCCAACTTCTTCACCTTTTGCATAAAATTCTTCCACACTATCACTATACCAAGTTGCTGCTTCTGGTAATTCCCCATCATATTCTTTACCTTTTTCTTCTTTGTAAGCTTCAAAATATTTATCTTTAATAGATTCTCTTAATTCTAATGCTTCTTTTAACATTTCTTCAAATCTTTCTGCATCAAAGTTAGCATTTGTAATTGTTGTAAATAGCTTTTTCATAATAAATGGTCCAGTTTCTTGATCAAAGTTTAGACCTACTTCTTTTGCCTTCTCAGCATAAAATGAAACTCCCTTTAGGACATAAACCAATAAATCTTGTAGGTTTGCTACATCGTCCGTTTTTCCACAAACACCTTTGACTGTACATCCTTCATTTTTCGCTGCTTCTTGACATTGATAACAAAACATTGACATATAAGAAATCCTCCTTTAAATTATTTTCATTTCAATATTACTACAACAACAATTATATTAATATATTATGTATTCTTCTATGACCTATGTCACATTATAGTCAACTATCATCATTTTGATGATATGGGCCCAAAGATAGACAACTTTGATAAGATTTTTCTTCTAAATTATTAATAATAGTTTTTAAATCTTTATTATAATAAATACCAGATAAAAATGTACTAATCAATGTGTCGCCAGCACCGACACTATCAACAATATTATCATTCTTAGGTTTTCTATCTATTTCTTTAGTTCCATTAATAACTGTAAAACCCTTTTTTCCATAAGTTATAATTAAATATTTAATATCATAACCCTTTAAAAATTCAATATTTTGATTTGACATTTTAGCTCCATTTACAAAAAGTATATCAATATATTCACTGTATTTATTTAATTGATTAAAATCTAATTTAAAAGAATAATCGAAACTAATTATTTCATTTTGGCTTTTTAATAAGGATAAATATTCTATTGTATTTGAATAAATATTTGTATGTAAAATATTGTGATTTTTAATAGATAATATATCTTGTTTATTAAATTTATATTTGCCTTTCACTCCTTGTTTTACTCTCGTTATTTTATAATCATTATCAACATATTTAATATATGAAACTGCTGTATTACCATTTAATACTTTTATTTTACTAAGATCAAAATTATATTTTTTTAAATATTTTAATATTTTTTTACCATTATCATCATTACCTATAATACCCATTATTTCTGATTCAATATCAAAATGTTTTTTTAAAATAATTGCAGTGTTTAAACCACTACCTCCAATAAATTCTTTATTATTATCAACATATTTATCTACTACACAGTCACCTATTGTTATAATGCTCATATTTTATCACCCTTTGAAACATAAAATGCCCTCTTTCAAAGAGGACATTTTTTAATATATTTAATAAATTATTTAATATTGTTATTCAACTTGTATTGACTTAGCACTAACCTTCTCTGGTCTGTATACTCAATATTGCTTTTCCAACTATTACAACTATTACTGAAGCCAGAATTATCTCAGGTATACCATGTAATACTGCAACTGATGCAGCAGCTGTAAAAGGTAAGTATCCTCTTAAAACTGCTAAGCCTAAAACAAAAACTGTATTAATTACAGTACCTATAACTCCTGAAATTATTAGTGCAAAACTAACATTATACTTTTTCAATAAATAGAAAGCATAATATGATCCAACTCCAATCAATAATCTTGGTAATATTGCAATTAATGGATCTGCAAAAATTGGATTAGTGGCTCTAATAAAACTAAATATACCAAAAATTAAACCAATAAAGAATCCAACGACAGGCCCTTCCAAAACACCACCAATGATTGTTGGCACATGCATAATTGTTGCATGTCCTGCAGGAGTTGGAACAGGTATTAATCCTAAACCTGTGGCTCCTAAGATAATAGAAATTGCTCCTAGCATTCCTGAAATAACAATTTTCCTTGTGGTTAATTTCATTTCAACTATTCCTCCAATCCCGGTCCTTTTATAGGATCCAGGTAGTAAGTATTTGACACCTTTAAAAATGTTTTCATTTTTTAGTATGACTCCATTACAGATGTCATCCGAGGTTATTATATTATAATAATTATCTATTATCAAGATAATATTTATTTTATTTTACATTTTTTTAAAAAAACTACACTTCCTACATTCCGAACATTTCATCATTAACAATTTATTACAGCGAGGGCATCTTAATATATCAGGATCTTCAATTTCATTATTACAAGTAGGACATATTCTTTTGCCTTCTGTTGTACAATCCATAGTTAACCTCCCCTAAATGAATAATGCTACTATTCCACCGACTGCAAAAGCAGCAAACCAACTACCTAACCAAACCATTAATGCTTGTTTGAAGCCCTGTTCTTTTATCATTACTAGCATTGCTGCAATACAGGGCACAAATAATGTTATCACAATTAGTGAAACTAATGTCTGATCACTGGTTAAAGCTAAAGAATTTAAACCTGCTGCTCCAAAGTCTCTTCTGATTATTCCCATAATAAAAGCTTCAGTGGTTTCTTTAGGAAGTTTTAACCAACCAACAATAAATGGAGCCACTTTCTCTTGAATCCAATAAAGGATACCACCTTCTTTTAACAAGGTGATTCCAATAGCTCCCATTGCAAAAATCGGTCCGGCTTCAAAAATAAAATACTTTGATTTTAAATAAGTTTTTCTTAATATATTTTTCAGCCTAGGTAATCTTACTGGAGGTAAATCAATTAAAAGATCTGTAGATTTTCCTGGTAGTACTTTGTTTAAAAAAGTACCGGCAATAGCATATACAGCAAATATTGTTATTACATAAATAATAAAATATTTTAGACCCAAAGGAGCAATTAATCCTGCTATAACACCTAATTGTGCTGAACAAGGAATTGCTAAACCTAATAAAAATATGGCAATTATTTTTTCTCTTTTTGAACCTAATAATCTAGTAGTAACAGTTGCCATGGTTACACAACCAAATCCAAGTAACATTGGAATTATTGCTCTACCATTTAACCCTAAGTAATTTAAACCTCTATCAACTAAAGCAGCTATTCTAGGCATATAACCAGAATCTTCTAAAATAGCTAAAAAGAAATAAAAACCAGCTACTAATGGTAATAATAAACCAAATATATAAGTAACAGTCATGGTTAATACACCAAATTCACCTATTAATATTTTACCTAATAAACTATTAGTAGAAACAAAATTAGATACTAAATCAATTATAAAGGGCTCATACATTCCGATCATTATAGTCTCTTCAGTAATCCCTACTAAAGTTTGAGCAACAAATACTCCAATAAATTGATATAAGAAATATAAAATTACTAATAAAATTGGAATACCTGTTAATGGTTTTAATAATAACGAACCTATTTTATCACCAATAGAATTATTATTTTCTACTTTTGTTAATATGTTTTCAACTATATTATTTACTCTATTTCTACGTTTATTATAAATTTCTTCCCTAAAGTCTAATGCTTCTAAATTAAAATGACTTGCAACATATTGATCTCCTTCTAATATAAGTAAACTATCTGCATTATTTTCAGTCTTTTCTGATATATCCTCTAATCTTTCTTCCATTTCAGAAGATAGACTTTTATTACCCTTTTTTGCATTATGAATAGTATCTGAAAGCATCGCTAACCCTTTATTATCAACTGCTACAGTTGGAATAACTTCAACTCCCAAATCTTCTTTTAACTTTTCAAGATCGATTTCTAGACCTCGCGATCTAGCTTCATCCATCATATTTAAAGCAACGATAACTTTTTTATCCATATCAATTAATTGTTGAGTTAAAAACAAATCTCTTTCCAAGTGAACAGCATCTACAATATTAACAATAATATCAGCTGACAAAATAATATCCCGGGCTACCTTTTCTTCATCATTAAAAGAAGAAACTCCATAAACACCCGGGGTATCTAAAACTATGTAATCCTTGAATTCTCCTGAACTTATATCTAAAGTTGTTCCTGGATAATTTGAAACCGATACATAACTATCAGTTAGATAATTAAAAAATATTGATTTTCCAACATTAGGATTACCAACCAAAACAACCTTTTCTTTACTCTCATCTATATTAATTTTATCCAATTTGTGACAGGACTGCAAGTTTAATCACTCCCCTCAGTAAATAATTCGATTTGAATGTCTTCTGCTAATCTACGTCCAATAGCTATCTCTTGATAATTATGTTTAACAATAACTGGACCACCAGGTATTTTTTCATTACAATTTAATTTTGATCCTTCAGATATTCCCATTCTAAGTGTTTGAATTCTAATCATATCATCAGGTATATTTTTTACTTTAAAATCCTTACCTTTTTGAATTTCTGCTAATGTCATCTATAATATCCTCCTATATTTTTATTATTCTTATTATTATACTCATCATTAATTAAATTATAATGAAAATGATTCTCATTGTCAAGGAAAAAATAAACCCTATTTTTAAATAGGGCTAGTTCTTTTTTTAATTTTAAAACTTTTTTAATTCTAAGCAGTTATATTTATCCTGATCAAAGATTCTCATAACTGAGTCCTGATGTTCTTTTATTGCTTCACAAAATTGATAGTAATTTGATTCATTGTACTTTTCATTTCTCCAAGTATATTCACTTTGACTAATATTCATATATGGCAGATAATATGAATTGTTATTTTGCTGAACAGCATCTAAAAACCACTTATATCTTTTATAATCTTTAATTTTGCAGTCATATAATTCATAAGCTAATTTTTTATACTTTTCAATTCTCTTTTCTTTATGTTTTTGTTTACAACCTCTAATTGAAAATATTTTTCTCATATTATTAATAAATTTATCATAATTATTCAAAGAATTATCCAAAAAATCTTTATAATAATTCAATAAATTTTTAACTGTCTCAATAAATCTTTCATTATTATCAACAACTTCATTTTTACTTATTAAACGTTCATCTTTCCATACTTTAGATATTAAATCAGGATCATGTCTAGCATCAGCATGACCAATATTAGGTATAGCTTCATTTAAAACTCCATTCATCCTATTAAAATAAGAGAAATACCCTACAAAGTTTTGGTGAGCCCATGTATCTGCATAACTATGAGATGCAATACCTAATCTATACAAATTATTAGTTTTAACTGAATTCAATATTACTTTTTGAGCATTCGAGCTATTAGGAGTTGTATTTAATATATGATATGAACCATCTTTTCTTCTTGTCTTGTCATCTATATAATCACCAGGAATAAAATGAAAAACCGGATAGATTCTAAATAATTCATCTTCCGGCTTTAAAATATTGGCTGTCTGACTGATATATGTTTTATATACTTTCCCTTTATTATTTTTAATATAATTAATTTCAACATTATCATCAACTAGCTGTGAAGATGTTGCTATAATATTAGCTGATTTTTGATCAAAACCAGCCTCAAGTGCAATAAGATAAGTTACATAATAGTGGAACTCAATATCCAAATTAATCACCCTAAATTATTTTCTTAATGTTTTACTAAAATCTGTTAGATCAGTTCTTTCATCAAATCCAATTTTTCTATAAAATTCTTTCACTTTTTCATTTCTGTGTTCTACAAATAAATGTACTTTAATTACTTTCAATTCTTCAAATCTTTTCAATAACTCATCCATCATTTCTCTTCCTAATCCTTGTTTTTGTAATTCAGGTTTTACTGCTAAATGGTGAACATAACCTCTTCTACCATCAAAACCTCCCATTACTGCAGCAACAATTTCATTATCTATTTCACCAACTAAACAAGTATAAGAATTCCTTTTAATCATACGATCGATTTCATTTTTTTGATCTGATTTTTTTAATATAATGTCAGCTTTATCCCAAATATCATATACCTTATCATAATCTTTAATATTCATTTCTCTGATCTTCATAATTGATCACCTCAAAATATTAATTAAAAGAAGTACCTTAAAAATCTCAAATTCCATAATAATGGCTTATCTTCAAATTCTTCATCATTTAGAATCTTATCAATATATTCCATTTCAATTGTTATTCTAGCTTTAACCATTTCTTTACCTCTATCTTTATTTGCCTTATTAGGTTCACCTAGATAAGGTTTCATATTTTCATCATTAATCCATGCTAAGTTAACTGCAAGATGTTTTAAACTCTCACTATTGAAAACTTTTGATAATATTTTTAATATTTTTGATAACCCATAAAAATTTAAGACTTCTGATTTCAACAATGCTTTATAGTTTTTTCTAACATTTTCAGGGGAAAGATAAAGCATTAATGAAGTTTCATTATTACCCGCATGAAGATCCTTATCATCACCTATTTCCCCTTCTTGTGAATTCAATTTATCTAACAATTTTTTATCTTTTTTAACCATTAGTTTAAAAAAATAGTTAAAAGGATCTATTAATTTAAACCCCAATTTTTTTCTTGCTTTATAGGAAGCAGACTCAATAGCCATTTGATGAGCAGGTCCACCATGGTTATCTGCTAAAATTAGATATTTAAAACCCAATTTTTTTAGGTTAACAGATATATCATAAAGTAACTTTTCAAGATTTCTTGCTTTAATTTCAATGGAACCATCTATAGGCAATAAAGAAGCCCCCAAAGCTAATGAAGGCAGTTTAACAATATTATAGTCAGGATATTTTTCATCTAACTTTTCATAATATATTTTTAATAACTTTTCAGAAATAATAAGATCTGTTCCTATTGGCAAGTGTTCACCATGAGTTTCTAATGGGCTTAGTGCCATAAGAAAAATTGTTTTTGTTCTATCTAAATTTTTAACTTCCTTATAAGTCATATTCTTATATTCTAGCATATTAGTCCCTTTCAATTTTTATTTTAATTACTTTTATCTAATTATTTCAACCCATTTATCAGCTGTATTTTTTACAGAAAATTCTATCGCTTTTCTTGCCGATTTTTCCATATATTTATCATATAATTCATAATCATTTAAAAGTTTAAAAATGGCATTAGATAAAATTATTTCATTTCTATTTAACACTTTACTTTTAGTATTAAGCTCATTTTGTGAAACTGGAACTAATACACCATATTCTGCTAAAAAAGGTTCAGACAGTCTCTCAACATAATTGTTTGGACTAAGTAATCTAATAATTTCTTCATAACAAGCTGTAGAAACAATTGGTCTTGCACATGCCATAGCATCAAGTAAACTATATTTATTATATTCAAAATGAGAACTAAGTACATAGATATCTGAACGTATCAAATACTTATATGGATTTTCTAATTCTTTAATAATTTTAATGTCTTCTTCCATATTCATACTTTTTATTAATTCGTTTAATTGTTCATATAATGGTCCATCACCTAAAATCAATAATTTAATATTATCTATTTTCTCTTTTAATCTAAAAAAAGCTTTAATAAGATGCCATTGTCCTTTATATTCAGACAACTCACCATGTGTTACTATAACTTTTGATTCAAACATTTTTTTGGTTTCTGCATCTATTTCTTCAGCTGCTTTTTCGCTTATTAAATCTATTGGTATTAAATCTTCAATAATGTTTAATTTTTCCTCATCAATTTTATATTCATTATTCAAAAAAAGCATTTTAGCTTTTGAATTGATAACTATCTTATCTGCTTTTTTATAAAATCTCTTTACAAATTTTTCTAAAACAAAAGAATCATCTTCGATTTTATCTATATTCAATATTGTTTCATCTCTATTTTTACTTAATATATTAATAATATTAGCCTTTTTCCCAAAACTAATGGATCTATTAATATTATACCTCTGTTTAATACTCTTTAACTCATTTATATTTTGATAATAATTTAAAGGATATTTTAAAATTGAATCTGATTGATCTATACCTAAATATATTGGTTCTTTTTCATTTAATTTAAAACTATCATTATTATTTCCAGACAGAACTACCAATTTTATATTAAAGCTATTACTTAATTCATCTATTAGCAGTCTATTTTTAAAAAGGTGGTCATTATTTAAATTTGGAACAATTATACATAAATTAATTTTGTTATCCATTAAAGTTAACCCCCAATATATAATTTACAATTATAACCTTATTATTATATTTATTCAACAGAACTAGGGATATTCCTTGAATTTTTGTTAACATTATAAGCTAAAAAAAATTAGCCTTCCTAATTAAAGAAAGGCTTTATAATATTAATTATAATATTGTTTATTAATATTTTCTGTAATATTTTTTATTTCTGAAATTACATCTTTATTATCTACTGGATTTTTA